>NZ_JBIWKB010000010.1:180854-212940 GCF_044765425.1 Streptomyces sp. NPDC102462
GTTGTGGGGCGGCATCGGCGGCGGTTGTCGGCGCCGGCTCGGATGATGGGTTCGGTGACGCATGCGGTGCTGTTGCACGCGGCCTGCCCGATCGCGGTGGTGGCCCCGTCCCAGCACGAGGACGCACCCCCACCGGAGGAGTGATCCGGGCCCCAGTCCCTGCCCGGGTGTCGCCCCGGGGGCCTCGTCGCGGCTTCCGAAGGTGCTGGGTTGGTGGTTGTGGGGCGGCATCGGCGGCGGTTGTCGGCGCCGGCTCGGATGATGGGTTCGGTGACGCATGCGGTGCTGTTGCACGCGGCCTGCCCGATCGCGGTCGTGGCCCCGTCCCAGCACGAGGACGCACCCCCACCGGAGGAGTGACCCCCCGCCCGGCCGGGCGTCGCCTTGTCGTGGCTTTGGGGGTGCTGGGCCGCGGTCGTGTGCACCGTCCCCGCAGGAGGACGCACCCCCGCCGGAGGAGTGATCCGGGCCCGCGTCCCGTCCGCCCGGTCGGGCGTTTGCGGAGCGCGTGGCTCCCCTGATGGGACGCCGCCCGGGCGCCGTCGACGGGGGCGGGGCACGTACCATGGCGGCATGTCGTTCCTCCGCCGCCGCAGCGCCACTCCCGCCGGGCCCGACTTCGACGTGCTGGCCATGGATCCGGGCGACTGGCCCGGCAATCTGGGCGCGGGCCTGCTGCCCGCCCCCGACGGCACCTGCCAGGGCGTCTTCCTGCGCTACGACCTGTTCGGCGGCCGCGGCCCCGCCATGATCATCGGCAATCTCCCGGAGGGCTCACCGGCCCGCGACACCGCCGACGGGGAGGTCCCCTTCGAGGTCGCCCAGCTGCTGCTGGCGCTGGAGAACGACGAGGAGGTCACCGTCACCGGCAGCGAGGACATGCCGGTGCTCCAGGGCGACAACCTGCTGATCGTGCGCCGGCTGAAGCTGTCCGAGACCCGCATCTCGTGCGTCCAGTTCGACCGCAGCGACGGCGTCCTGGTCACCATCGCCGCCTGGGACCGCCCCATCACCGACGACCTGTACGCCCTGCTGAAGCCGCTCCCGGCGGAGCTTTTCCAGCAGGGCTGAGCAGGGCCGGCGGCCGGCCCCGGCCCGCAGAGCCGCTATCCGGCCGACGACCGCACCTCCACGTCGGCGGCCCGCACATACGCCACCCGGTGGCCGTACTGGATCTGGTAGTACCGGTCCTTGCCGACCACGACCCGGTGCGAGTCGGCGGTGAACGTGACCGCGTAGTAGTACTCGCCGGGCAGTTCGTCACCGATGACGTACCTCTGGCCCGCCGGGATCGTGTACGGCAACGGGGACACCGCCTGCGCGGGCACATCCGCCGGATAGGCGTCCTTCTCCGGGTACGCCCTGCCGTACACCGGAACGCTCGCGAGCCCCGCCCTGGGCGTGATCACACGTCCGCCGGCGGCCACGGCCGTAGGCTGCCCGGCCGGGTTTCTGAACCACGCCTTCTGGCCCAGGTACCAGATCGCCGTCCACTCGCCCCAGCGGTCGGCCACCGCGTACTGCTGCCCGGTCGAGACCCGCGAGGACAGGTCGTTCACATCGGTGGTCGGCGCCGTACCGAGGCCGATGTCCCTGATCAGCGGGGAGTTCTCGGTGTGGTCGGAGTACAGCCGCACCTCGCTCGACCCGTGCGCCGCACAGGGCGTGCCCGCGGTGGCGCAGCCCGTGTACACCGGCCGGTTGCGCGCGTAGTCGGGCAGGATCGTGACGAGAGAGCCCTTCGTACCGGCCGTGCGCCTGAACGGCCGGTCCAGCAGCTCGAAGTAGTGCCGCCAGTCCCAGTACGGACCCGGGTCCGTGTGCATGCCGGGCACGGTGGAAGCGGTGGGACCGGGCACGTTGTCATGGCCGAGGATGTGCTGCCGGTCCAGCGGGATGCCGTACCGCGCGGCGAGGTACCCCACCAGCCGGGCCGAGGACCGGTACATCGCCTCCGTGTACCAGGCGTCCGGCGAGGCGAGGAACCCCTCGTGTTCGATGCCGATCGACTTGGCGTTGACGTACCAGTTGCCCGCGTGCCACGCCACGTCCTTGGCCTTGACGTGCTGGGCGATCAGCCCGTCCGTGGAGCGGATGGTGTAGTTCCACGACACATAGGTCGGGTCCTTGATCAGGTCGAGGACGCCGTCCCAGGCGCCCTCGGTGTCATGGATGACGATGTACTTGATGCTCTGCGAGGCCGGCCGGTCCCCCAGGTCGTGGTTGCCGTAGTCGTCCCCGAACTCCTCGTACGGCGCCGGCACCCAGGTGCAGGACACCGACGCGGGGCACTCCGTGCCGTCCTCGGCGGCCGGGGCCAGACCGGCCCGCTTCAGCTGCCCGGTGTCCGCGGCCAGGCCCGGCCGCGCGGCCAGCGAGACCGTCTGCCCGTCGTCCGTGGTGCGCCGCGCGCCGGCGCGCAGCACGTCGTACACGTCGTTCGCGTACGCCGCCGCGGTCGCGGTGTCGTCGGCGCCGGAGAACCGGGCCACCGCGCCGTACCAGTCGGCCGGGTCCGGGCTGAGGGGGCGGTGCAGCTCCTGCTGGGCGGCGGCGAGCAGCGCGGCGCCGCCGGCCACGTTGGCGGCCGGATCGGTGCGCAGCTCGGCCGCCGGGAGCCCGGTCAGCCGGGCCGCCCGCGGCAGTGTTTCGAGACGGGCCGGGAGCGCGGACGCGTCGGGCGCGCCCGCCTCAGGGTGCCGGGCCGGGCGTGCGCTGTCGCCGCGGGCGTCCTCGGTGCCCTCGCTGTGGTGGCTCTCGGCGGTGAGCGCGGTGCGCGCGTCGGTGAGGTGCATCGGGCCGTAGCCGCCGGTCACGCTCGGCGCCCCGGCGTGCGTGTCCCAGCGGGACTGGAGGTAGGAGACGGCCAGCAGGACGCTCTGCGGTACGTGGTACTCGGCGGCGGCCGAGGCGAAGGCGCGCTGGAGTCCGCCCGTGGCGGAGCCGGCCGCGGCCGGGGACGGGGCGGCGCCGAGCAGCGGCAGCAGCAGCGCCGCGGCGGCGATGCCTCCGGCCGCCCTGCGCATGCGTCTGCTGCCGGGCGCGGACGTGGGGGCGGTGGCGGATCCTCGCAATGCGGCCTCCTGGGACGGTCGAGCGCGTGGGGCGTGCGGGGCTGAGCGTTGCTCAGTGGTACCGGCTTGCCGACGATCCGTCAATGATGCCCAGCGAGGCGCGAATTCCCACGTCAGACGGGGCGCGCGGGAGTTTCGTGTCGGTGGTGCGCGGGCCTGCGGGGCGTCAGTGGCGTACACCAATGATCCGGACTCGCACGGCGGGAAGGCCCCGCGATGCACGGCATCGGACGCCGAGGGCCGAACCGACGCACACGGTCGGCCCCGGCGTCCGGCGCACGGTCTTCCGGAACCGCACGCCGGGCAGCCCGAGTTCGCCCGCCGCGCCGGGCCCGGCCGTCCGCGCACCGCTGCTTCGTCAGCGGGTGCCGACCGCCGCGCGCACGGCCCGGCGGGCCAGTTGGCAGTCGTCGTGCAGCCTCCGCAGGAGCAGCCGCTGTTCCTCGCTGCACGGGGCGCCTCCCGGCTGGGCCGGGCCCGCCGGCACCGAGGCCGCGTCGTTGATCGAGCGCTGCACGGCCGTCTCGTACGTACGGATCTCCCGGGTCAGCACGAGCATCAGGTTCACCAGGAACGCGTCCCGTGAGACGGGGCCCGCCGACTGGGCGATCTGGCTGATCTGCCGCCGGGCCGCCGGGGCGTCACCGAGCACCGACCAGAGCACGGCCAGGTCGTACCCCGGCAGATACCAGCCCGCGTGCTCCCAGTCCACCAGCACGGGACCCGCGGGTGACAGCAGGATGTTGGAGAGCAGGGCGTCGCCGTGACAGAACTGGCCCATGCCCTGCCGGCCCGCCGCCTGCGCGATGCCGTGCAGCAGCTTCTGCAGGTCGCCCAGGTCCCGGTCGGTGAGCAGCCCCAGCTCGTGGTACCGGGAGATGCGGGCCGCGTAGTCGAGGGGCGCGTCGAACGTGCCCGCCGGCGGCCGCCAGGCGTTGAGCCGGCAGATCGCGCCGAGAGCCGCGCGGATGTCGGCCCGGGGCGGGGCCTGAGCAGGATGCCGTTGCAGCGCCGCCACCCGGCCCGGCATCCGCTCGATCACCAGTGTGCAGTTGTCCGGGTCCGCCGCGATCAGCCTGGGCACCCGGACCGGCGGCCGGTGCCGGACGAACGAGCGGTATGCCGCTATTTCATGGCGGTTGCGCTCCGCCCAGGCCGGCGAGTGGTCCAGCAGACACTTGGCGACGGCCGTGCTGCGCCCCGTCGTGCCGACGAGGAGCACGGACCGCCCGCTGCGGCGCAGCACCTGCACCGGAGCGAACTCCGGGCAGATCCGGTGCACCGAGGCGATGGCCGTGCGCAACTGCGCGCCCTGGGGGCCGGACAAGTCGAGTCTCCCGCTGAGCGGTTGGCCGGCCGGCCCCATGGCGCGCGGTGGCCGCCCCATGCCCGGTAGAGCGGCCCCCGGATGCGCGGGAGCGAGGTAGGGGCCGCCGCCCGCCGGGCGGGGGCGCGGTGGCCGGGGCGGGGCGGACACGGAGGACGATGCTGCGTACATGGGCGATACAGATCCCTTCGTGTACCTGCGGTGTCTGCCTGGTGCGCGCGCCACCCGGCCCGGCCGCCGGGGAGCATCCTGGGGAATGCGCCCGTTCAGCTGAGCGGCCACCGGGTCGGGGTGGCGCGTTCCTACCCGACACCCGCTGCCCTGTGGCACACCATCTGGCGCACCCTGGCGAACCCTGGCGAATAGTCGCCCGGCAACCTCACGCGGGCTACTGTCAACTCAGCCGAGAACCTGGGGGCTTGACGTGAGCGGACAACCCAACACCCGGCTCGCGGACCTGTTCGGCCTGGCCGGCTGGTCCAAGGGCGAACTCGCGAGGCTGGTCAACCGGCAGGCGGCGGCCATGGGCCACCCCCAGCTGGCGACCGACACCTCCCGGGTGCGGCGGTGGATCGACATGGGAGAGATCCCGCGCGATCCGGTGCCGCGGGTGCTGGCTGCCCTGTTCACCGAGCGTCTCGGCCGTGTCGTGACCATCGAGGACCTCGGTCTGGTGCGGCACGGGCGTACGGGGAAACGGCCCGACGGCGGGAAGGCACAGCATCCCGACGGTGTGCCGTGGGCGCCCGAACGGACTGCCGCGGTCCTCACCGAATTCACGGGAATGGACCTCATGCTCAACCGACGCGGCTTGGTGGGCGCGGGTGCAGCGCTCACCGCGGGATCCGCACTCAGCAGTGCCATGCACGACTGGCTGCACACCGACCCCACACTCAGGGCCGACGCCCCTGCTTTCGACGACTCCCTGCACGCCGACCCCGCTGGGTTCGACCGTTACGAGGCCGCCCCCATCGGGTCGCAGGAGATCGAGGAACTGGAGCGTTCGGTCGAGGTGTTCCGGGCGTGGGACGCGGCCCGCGGCGGCGGGCTGCAACGCAAGGCGGTGGTGGGCCAGCTCAACGAGGTGGGCGGCATGCTCGCCTACCGCCACCCCGACCATCTCCAGCGGCGCCTGTGGGGTGTCGCCGCCAATCTCGCCGTCCTCGCGGGCTGGATGTCGCACGACGTCGGCCTGGAGCCCACGGCGCAGAAGTACTTCGTCATCGCCGCCCACGCGGCCCGGGAGGGCGGCGACCGGCCCCGCGCCGGGGAGGCGCTCTCCCGAGCGGCTCGCCAGATGGTGCATCTGGGCCGGCCCGACGACGCGCTCGACCTGATGAAGCTCGCCCGGTCCGGCTCGGGCCCCGAGGTGCTGCCGCGCACCCGGGCCATGCTCCACACCATCGAGGCCTGGGCACAGGCGTCGATGGGCAAGGGGCAGGCGATGCGCCGCACCCTCGGCCAGGCGGAGGACCTCTTCGTCTCGGACCGCGGCGATGTGCCGCCGCCGAGCTGGATGCAGACGTTCAAGGAGGAGGATCTGTACGGCATGCAGGCCCTGGCCTACCGCACCCTGGCCGAGTTCGAGCCGGGCGCGGCCGTGCACGCCCAGCACTTCGCGGACAAGGCCCTGGCCCTGCGGGTCGACGGCCGGCAGCGGTCGAAGATCTTCGATTTCCTGTCCATGGCGTCCGCGTGCTTCATCGCGGACGACCCCGAACAGGCGGATCGTTACGCCCGGTTGGCCCTGATGTCGATGGGGGCCAACTCCTCCCATCGCACCTGGGACCGGCTGCGCCAGATGTACCGCCTGACCGCCGAGTACGCCGACTACCCGAAGATCAATGAACTGCGGGAGGAGATCCAACTGGCGCTGCCGAAGCAGAAGAACAAGGGGGGCAACGCCGCGCAGGCTTAGGGACGGATTCTGGTTCTTCCTTGTTGTCCGTGCCCCCTAGGAAGACAGTTTGGCGATGAGCAGGCAGGCGTCGTCCTCACGGTCTGCCACGCCGAACTCCTCCACGACCACCCGTACACAGTCCTGCGCCGTGGGCGCCGCGGTGAGACGCGGGCCCAGGCCGAGGAGGCGGTCCACGGCGTCCGTTCCGCCGTGCCCACCGGTCAGACCGTCGGTCCGCAGCAGGAGCAGGTCGCCCGGTTCGAGGGTCGTGACGGCCTGTCCGTACGCGGCCGTCGGTGTCGCGCCGAGCAGGACTCCCTCGGGCGCGTCCAGCAGGCATCCCGTCCCGTCGCGGTACAGCAGCGGGGCGGGGTGTCCTGCTTGCGCCCATTCCAGGGTGCGGTCGGCGGGTCGGTAGCGGCAGCAGACGGCGCTGCCCAGCGCGGGTTGCGCGGTGGTCTCCAGCAACTGGTTCAGCCAGCTCATCAGTGGGCCCGGCCGGGTGCCCGCCATCGCCATCCCGCGCACGGCGCCCATCAGCATCGCCTTGCCCGAGCCGACGGCGACGCCGTGTCCGGTGAGGTCGCCGACGCCCAGTACGGTGTCGCCGTCCGGCAGTTGGAGCGCGTCGTACCAGTCGCCGCCCATCGGCGCGGTCGCCGCGGCGGGCAGCCGGCGGGCCGCGACGTCCAGGGATCCCGGCCCTCGGCGCGCGGGTCCTGGCAGGCCGTGCCACGGGGGCAGCACGGCCTCCTGCAACTCGGCCGCGAGCCGCTGCTCGGTCTGCGCCTGCTGACGGTGGCGCTGCAACGAGTCCCGGGTCTCGTGCACCGTCCGCTGGCTGCGGCGCAGTTCGCTGACATCGCGCAGTACGGCCCACATCGAGGTGGTGCCGCCGTCGGCGTCCAGCACGGGCTCGCCCATCATGTGCACGGTCCGCTCGGACCCGTCGGGCCGTACGACGCGGAACTCCCCGTCGATCGGCTTGGCGTCGACGAGGCAGTCGGTGACCATCGCCGTGAGCTTCGGGCGGTCCTCTTCGAGGACCAGGGACGGCAGCTCGTCCAGGGTGGGCGCGGGCGTGGACGGGTCACGGCCGAGGATCCGGTACAGCTCCTCGGACCAACTCACCTCGTCCGTCAGCAGGTTCCACTCGGCGCTGCCGACCCGGCTGAGCAGTGAGCCGGTCGGCTCCTGGGCGGGCACCGCCGGTTCGGCGGGGCGGGGCACGGACTCGGCCGGGGCGGGCGGCACCGGCGGCGGGCCGTCCCGCAGCTGCGCCAAGTGCACGTCCAGATCGTCGAGTTGGTGCAGCGCCAGGTCGTACAGCGCGCGCTGCCAGCGCTCATGCGGGTCCGTGCCGTCGCCGTGCGTGTCTCTGCGGACGGCGTCCACCTCGCCCTTCAGGCGCCGCGCCTGCGATATCAGCGCCTCGACCGAGCCGCGCCCCGGCGGCTGGGCGGCTGGGCGATCCGCAGAGAGGTGGGACGGCATGACGCACTCCGATGCGGGGACGGTACGGCCGACGGGGGCCGGGGGACCGGTTACGACTGTTGCACAGCCCGCGACGCGCTGTAAGGGATTTGGCAACACACGATACGGTGGTGCTTCTGGCATATGCCAGAGTCTTCACGTGGTGGTCGGCCGGTGTCATCGGCGTACCCGAAGGTGCGCGGCAAGTCGTAGCTCGACTACGCGCGTTGACGGATCATCAGTGGTGTCGGCGCGGCGTCCGACCACGTGTTCGACCTGGGAACCTTCCTGCGCGCCCATGCCTGTTTCGCACAGTGATGCACGTCACGTCGCATGCTGCCCCGCAACGTGTCATACGGCCGGTCCGTCGTGCTCGTACCTACATGGACACCAGCATCCGGCAGCCCGCCCGCGCGCGACTGATCACGGCCGAGGACCGGGAGGTTCCCGTGTCCGCCACGCTTCGGTACACCGTGCAGGACCCGCTCGCGGTGTTCGTCGACTTCCCACCGGAGGCGGCCCTCGACGGCGAAGGCGTCACCTGGACCTTCGCCCGTTCCCTGCTCGACGCGGGGCTGGCCGCTCCCGCCGGGGACGGGGACGTGCGGGTGCGGCCCTGCGGAGCCACGTGCACGCTGCTGGAGTTCCACTCGCCGCACGGTGTCGCCCTGCTCGCGTTCGGCACCGGCGCGCTGCGCCGCTTCCTGCGGCGCAGCTACGCCGTGGCGGCGGCGGGCGATGAGGACGTCGTGACGGCCGTCGAACGCGGGCTCGGCGCGCTGTTCGGCGGCGTGTGACGAGGCGCCGCCCCGCGACCGGAGGCGGCTCGCCTCCGCGGCTCGCGGCCCCGAAGCCTGAGCCCGGCGCCCGGCGCCCGGCGCCCGGCGCCCGGCGCCCGGCGCCCGGCGCCCGGCGCCCGGCGCCCGGCGCCCGGCGCCCGGTGGCCGGTGGCCTGAGGCCCGCGTCCCGCGATCGGTGGCCCGCGCCCCGAGGCCCGGGTTCCGCGCCCCGAGACCAGTGGCCTGAGGCCCGCGTCCCGCGTCCCGCGTCTTGCGACGGGCGGCCCGAGGTTCGCGCGCCGCGACCGGCGGCCCGTGGTCTGCGGCCCGAGGTGACGGCCTCCTCCTGGCCGGGGACCGGGACCGGGGGCGTGGGGTCAGTGACCGGGTTCGGCGTACAGGGCGGGCCGCGGGGCGAGTTCGACGGTCGTACGGCGGCCTGTCTCCAGCGCCCGGACCCCGGCCTCGGCGACGACGGAGGCGGCGTAGCCGTCCCACGCGCTCGGGCCCGTGACCCGTCCCCGGCGGGTGGCGTCGACCCAGGCCCGCAGCTCACGGTCGTAGGCGTCGGCGAACCGGACGATGTAGTCCTGCACCACGTCCTCGCGGGCGCCGCCCCGGGCGGTGACCACCATGGTGTGCTCCTCGCCGATCCGGGCGCTGCCCGCCTCGCAGACGGCCTCGCAGCGCACCTGGTAGCCGAAGCCGCAGTTCACGAACACCTCCACGTCCACGAGGGCGCCCCGCTCGCTCTCGAAGACCACGAACTGCGGGTCGGCCAGACCCTGGGGGGCACCGGAGGAGGACGCGGGACGCAGCACGGTCACCGCGGTCAGCTCCTGTCCGAGCAGCCAGCGGGCCGCGTCGATCTCGTGCGACACGGAGCTGTCGATCAGCATGGCACTGGTGAAGCCGGGCGGCGAGGAGACGTTGCGGTGGGTGCAGTGCAGCATCAGCGGACGACCCAGACCGCCGCCGTCCAGCACGGACTTCAGGCGTTGGTACTCCGCGTCGTAGCGCCGCATGAACCCGATCTGCGCCAGCCGCCGGCCGAGCCCCGCCTCCGCCTCCACCACCCGCAGTGCTCCTGTGGGGTCGGGCACCATGGGCTTCTCGCACAGGACCGGCAGCCCGCGGTCGAAGGCGGCGAGCAGGGCCTCCTCGTGCGCGGGGCCGGGCGAGGCGATCAGGACCGCGTCCACGCCGGGCGCGTCCAGCGCTGCTGCCGCCTCCGCGTGCACCGAGACGCCGTCCAGGCCCCCCACCGCCTCCTTCGCCCGCGCGGTGTCGGGATCGGCCACGGCGGCCACCCTGGCGCCGCTCACCGCGTGAGCGAGACGGCGTATATGGTCGGCCCCCATGTGTCCGGCACCCAGTACCGCGACGCCCAGCACCTCACCCATGCCCGCCCTCTCTCCCGGCCGACGATCACGCCGTAGCGTACGCGCCGGGGGAGCCCGCCGGCAGGGCCGCGCGGCATGCCGTCAGTAGCGCAGCACCCCCGCGATGCCCCGCGCGTCGTCCAGCGTGCCGTCCGGCACGAAACGCACATCGGCGCCGGTCTCCAGGCACTGCTCGACGATCTCGTCCACGACGTCCTCGCGGGCGTCGAGGTCGCCGCTCTCGGCGGGGACCAGATGGTCGCCGTCGTCGCGGACGGTCACCCGGTAGTTCTCCTCGACGGCGAGCAGCCGGACCCGGCCCTCGCGCGCGTTCTGCCAGACCTCGTCGACACCGGCCGCGAACTCCTTGCGGCCACGGGCCGCGTCCAGCTCCCGCGCCACGCGGTCGGCGGCCTTCGCGGCCTCCGCGTCGACCACCGGCCGGATCGCCTGCCACACGGCTTCGGGGGTGTTGTTCGCCAGCCCGCCGTGCGCGATGTGCACGGCCTCCCGCGCGACGCCGCCGACCTCGTCCAGCAGGGACAGCGCGGCCTGCTCGCCGGTGACGAACAGCGGCCTCGGATGCTCGCGCAGCACCGCGGTCATCGCGATGTCGGCCTCCCGCATGAAGTGGCGGGTGTCCTCGTCGCGGAAGGTGCTCGGGAAGTCGCCGATCCGTTCCTGGCGTTCGGCGTCGAAGTTCTCCCGGTTGCGGAACAGCGGAAATCCCCAGGCCCGGGCCTCGACGACCCGGTCGCCCGCGCCGTTCCACAGGGTGACGTGGTCGGCGGAGACCGACAGCACCCAGAACGGCCGCTCGGCGGCGCGCGCCGAGACGAGGTTGCGGGTCAGGAAGGTGTCCGAGAGCACCACCCGTTCCGGGACGCTACGGGCCAGCGACCACACCTGGTGCTCGCCCGGCGCGGCGAAGATCACCAGGCCGTCCTCGGAGTGCGCCAGGTCGATCTCGGTGAGGGCCCGGTCGAGCTGGTCGACGACGTCGGCACGTCGCTCCCGGGTCACCGCCGGGTCGGACTCCAGCTGCTTCTTGGCCTCGGCCAGCACGTTGCGCAGCCGGACCGGGTCCTGGGTGTTGTCGGGTTCACGACGGTGCGTCGGCGTCAGCACGGACACGGCGGGATACGGGCGCGGGCGCCGCAGTTCGGCGAGGATCGCGGGGCTGAGTGCGTGCTCCATAAGAGCACGATAGGGCGGATTCTCAGTTCGGGCATTTGGGGTATTCATAGGCATGCCTGGTGTGCCCATTGCGTCGTGTCCGGCCGGTCCGGCACGGCCGACGGACGCGGGCCGGTCGGGAGGTGACCGCGAGCGGAAAGGCGGCCGCGGGCCCGACGCGCGCCGAAGCGTCGACCGCAGGGCTCGGCCGGTCCTCGACGGTGGGGCCTGGTCGTCCCCCTCGGACGGAGCGGCTGCCGGCCCGGCGTGCGCGGGTGGCACGGATTTCATCGGCAGCGGTGTGTGACGCGCCGGCCGAACCCGACCGGTGGCGCGCGCCGCGCGGCCTGCCCGCTTCGGCCGATGGCCCGACCGCTTCCGTGCGGGCCAGTGGTGCACGTCCGGGGGACCGGGGTGGAGATCCGTCCGCGGGCGGGGCCGTGCCCGCGGCGGCGCGCGCATGCGGTGGAACCTGGCGCATTCTGGAGGAAACCCACCGTCACCGGAATCGGCGAACAACGGGGTGCCGGGCGGGGGTGTCGGGTGGTTTGGGGAAGTTTTTGCTCGTGGCCGGTTCCGGGTGGGCCGGGCCCGGCAGGGCCCCGGAACGCGGGCCTCGTCCGGGTAAACCGCGTCCGAAAGCGCGGCCCCGACGGGTCCGCGCACGTTACGGCCGCGTTGACCGGCCCGGCCCCGCGGATCCACGCTCGTAACATAGATGCTACGTACAACTGGTTCGGTGGTCGACGGAACCCGCCTACGAAGACGCAGGTGAGCGAGGTGCCGACGCCGGTCCGGAGGCAGGAGGAAAGGCATGTGCGGCATCACCGGCTGGGTTTCCTTCGACCGCGACCTGCAGACCGAGGCCGCGACTTTGGATGCGATGACCGAGACGATGGCCTGCCGCGGCCCGGACGACCGCGGCACCTGGATCGACGGTCCCGCCGCCCTGGGCCACCGCAGGCTGGCCATCATCGATCTGCCCGGCGGACGGCAGCCCATGAAGGTCACCACGCCCGAGGGAACCGTGGCGCTGGTCTACTCGGGTGAGGCATACAACTACACCGAACTCCGGCAGCAACTGGCCGGACGCGGGCACCGCTTCAGCACCGACTCCGACACCGAGGTCGTCCTGCGCGGCTACCTCGAATGGGGCGACTCACTCGCCGAACGACTCAACGGCATGTTCGCCTTCGCCGTCTGGGACGGCCGCCACGACAAGCTCGTCATGGTCCGCGACCGCATGGGCATCAAGCCCTTCTACTGCCACCCGACGCCCGACGGCGTCCTGTTCGGCTCCGAACCCAAGGCGATCCTCGCCAACCCGCTGGTCAGGCCGCGGGTCGGCCTGGACGGGCTGCGCGAGCTGTTCACCATGGTCAGGACGCCCGGACACGCCGTGTGGGAGGGCATGCGCGAGGTGGAGCCGGGCACCGTCGTCACCGTCGACCGCACCGGCCTGCACACCCGCGCCTACTGGCGGCTGGAGACCCGGCCGCACACCGACGACCGGGCCGCCACCGTGGCCCACGTCCGCGACCTCCTCGACGACATCGTGCGCCGCCAGCTGGTGGCCGACGTGCCGCGCTGCACCCTGCTCTCGGGCGGCCTCGACTCCTCCGCCATGACCGCGCTCGCCGCACGCCAACTCGCCGAGCAGGGCGAGAAGGTGCGCAGCTTCGCCGTCGATTTCGTCGGACAGACCGACCACTTCGTGCCCGACGGACTGCGCGCCACCCCGGACACCCCGTTCGTGCACGACGTGGCCCGCCTCGCCGGCACCGACCACCACGACATCATCCTCGACGCCGAGGCCCTCGCCGATCCCGCCGTACGGGCCAAGGTGCTGCGCGCCCGTGACCTGCCCGCGGGCTTCGGCGACATGGACTCCTCGCTCTACCTGCTCTTCCGGGCCGTCCGCGACCAGTCCACGGTCGCCCTGTCCGGCGAGTCCGCCGACGAGGTCTTCGGCGGCTACCAGCAGTTCTTCGACGAGGAGGCGCGCAACGCCGACACCTTCCCCTGGCTGGCCATGACGAACCGGCACTTCGGCAGGGACACCGAGGTCCTGCGCTCCGACCTGGCCCGGAACCTGGACCTGGACACGTACATCGCCGACGCCTACCGCACCGCCGTCGCCGGCATCGGCCGCCTCGACGGCGAGAGCGACTTCGAGTACCGGATGCGCCGCATCTGCCACCTGCACCTGACCCGCTTCGTACGCGCCCTGCTCGACCGGAAGGACCGGATGAGCATGGCCGTCGGCCTGGAGGTCCGGGTGCCCTTCTGCGACCACCGGCTCGTCGAGTACGTCTACAACACGCCCTGGTCCCTGAAGTCCTTCGACGGCCGCGAGAAGAGCCTGCTGCGGGAGGCGAGCGCCGACGTCATCCCGCGGTCCGTGTACGAGCGGGTCAAGAGCCCCTACCCGTCCACCCAGGACCCCCAGTACGGCCTCGCCCTCCAGGAACAGGCCAAGGACCTGGCGGCCCGGCCCGACCACCCGGTCTTCGAACTCGTCGACCGGGACAAGGTCGACCAGGCCGCCCACCGGGAGCTGCCCGCGGGCTCCCAGGCGGCCCGGCGCGGCCTGGAGCGCACCCTCGACCTCGCGCTCTGGCTGGACATGTACGCGCCCGACCTGACACTCACCTGAGCCCGACCGCCCGGCGCGGTGTCATTCGGCCCGGTCCGCCGGGCAGGAACTCCCGTCGGCGGGCAGGGACCCATACAGCAGGAAGTCGTCGACCTTGCGGTGGACGCACGTGGAGGACGAGTAACCGGTGTGGCCCTCGCCCTTGTTGTCGAGCACCACTGCCGACTCGCCGAGCCTATGGGCGGTCTCCACAGTCCAGCGGTACGGCGTGGCGGGGTCGCCGCGGGTGCCCACCAGGAGGAGCTTCGGTGTGTCGACGTCCTTGACCCGGTCGCGGATGAAATCCGTGCCCTTGGGACGCCCGTAGCACATCAGCAGCTCCGCCAGCCGGTGCCGGCCGAAGACCGGTGACGCCTTGTCGTAGTCGGCGCGCAGCCGCGCGATGTCCTTGGTGATCTGCCCGGCGCCGGGGCGGTCCGGGTCGTCCGCGCAGTTGACGGCCATCAGCGCGGCGGACAGGTTGTCCACGGGAATGTCGGCCTCGTCCACGAGTCCGCCGCCGACCCGGTGCGGCGGCGCCGCACCGCCGGCCGCGAAGGTCTGCACCCCACGCGTGTCGCCGTTGTCGACCAGGGAGAGCAGGGCGCGTTCGAGCGAGGGCCACAGCTCCTTGCCGTACAGGCCCTGCCCGAGGGCGCCCACCAGATCCTGGCCGGAGAACCGGCCGCCGAAGCCGGTCGGCACCGGACGCGCGTCCAGCGAGCGCACCAGCTTCACGACCTGCTCCCCGGCCCTGCGCCGGTCCCGGCCGAAGGGGCAGCCGCGGTCCTTCACGCACCAGTCCAGGAAGTCGTCCAGGGCGGTCTGCTGTCCCTCGGCGCCCGCCAGTCCCTGCTCGGACAGGGGTTCGGTGAGGGTGTCGACGCCGTCCAGGGCCATCCGGCCCACCTTGCCCGGGAACTGGGCGGCGTAGACCGCGCCGATCCGGGTGCCGTAGGAGAAGCCGAGGTAGTTGAGCTTGTCGTCGCCGAGGGCCTGGCGGATGACGTCCAGGTCCCGGGAGACGTTGATGGTGCCTATGTGGGGCAGGACGGGGCCGGAGTAGCGGGCGCACTCGGCCGCGGCCTTGCGCAGCACCGCGAGCAGCGCCTGGGGATCGCTCCGGCCGGCGCCGTTCCCCGCCGCGGCCGCGGCCTCGCCGGTGCCGTCGCCGCAGCTGACGGGCGAGGAGCGGCCGACGCCGCGCGGGTCGAAGGTGACCACGTCGTAGCCGTCGGTCAGGGCCAGGTAGTCCTTGCCGGAGGCGGCGAGCGTGCTGACGCCCGCGCCGCCCGGGCCGCCGAAGTTCAGCACCAGGGAGCCCTGCGACCTCCCGGTCGCGGGGCGGCGGGCCAGCGCCAGGTCGAGGGTGCCCGCGCCGGGCCGGGCGTAGTCGAGCGGGACCGTCACCTTTGCGCAGCGCAGGCCCTTGGCGCCCGCCGTGCCCGCGCAGGCCGACCAGGTGACCTTCTGACGGTAGAACCGGGTCAGATCGGGCTGGGGCGGGTCGGTGGTCCCCGTGGGCAGCCCCGCGCCGAGCAGCGCGAGCGCCACGACTCCGGCACCCGCACAGCTGCGGACCGCGGGCCGCGTGGACAGCTTGGCCAGCATCGATGCCTCCAAGGGTGCCCCGCTGCGGACCGGGGCAGCGCTCCCGATCACCATAGGCGGCCCGCGGAACGCTCGCCTCCGGACGCTGTGGACGGCGCATTCGAGGGCTTCACGAAGGGTTCGACAACCGTGTCGCTCGATGGGGTGAAAGGCCGATAAGCCATAACTCGGATGGCTCACCCGCGTTTAATCCGGTGCGGGCGAGCGCCCGTGACCATGTCAGGAAGGCAGGGAGCCGATGAAACGGCTTACCCGAAACGGTGTGATCGCCGTCGCCGCCGCCTCCGGCGCGATGGCCGTGACGATGCCGGCGCACGCGGACTCCGCGGCGGACGGCGCCGCGGTCGGCTCGCCCGGCGTGATCTCCGGCAACACCATCCAGCTCCCGGTGCACGTCCCGGCGAACGTGTGCGGGAACACCGTGAACGTGGCGGGGCTCCTCAACCCGGCCGCGGGCAACACGTGCGCCAACGAGGGCGGCACCGGCGCAAAGAGCGGCGGGGCGACCCGATCGGGCGCGGCGGGCACGTCCGGCCGGGCGGCATCGTCGGACAAGGAGTCCTCCTCGGGCGGGGCGAGCGCCCAGGGCGAGGCATCGGACTCGCCGGGCCTGCTGTCCGGCAACAGCATCCAGCTGCCGGTTCATGTCCCGGTCAACGTCAGCGGCAACACCGTGAACGTGGTCGGCGTCGGCAACCCGGCCGCCGGCAACGAGTCCGTGAACGGGCACCCCGCGAAGCCCACCCCGCAGCCGCCCGCCGAGCCGCCCACGACGGTCCCGCCCCGGGCGCACCACTCCGTCGCGCCGGAGCCCCTCGCCTCCGCCCAGACGGCCGACGTCGCCCTCGCCCACACGGGCACGGACCTGACCGCCCCCGCGCTCGCGGCGAGCGGGGCGCTGCTGCTCTCGGGCGCCGCCCTGTACCGCCGCTACCGCCCGGGCGCACGGCGCTGACCCGCACCGGGACCGCCGCCTCCGCCGGACGCCGACCGGCGGAGGCCCCGGTCACCACCGCGCAGGACGGGCCGTGGGTCAGGACATGGCCCACGGCCCGTCCGGCACGGCCAGACGATCCCGCCCGAGCCGGCCGGAGCGCCCCCGGCCGATAAAGCGGTCAGGCCCCGGCCCCGTGAAACCGCGGCAGTCGGCCGACCGGTTGCCCGGACGACGCCGCACAGCCGATCCGGCCGGGCCCGGCCAGTGCACGCGCCGTCGCAGTCATAGGGCAGCGACCACGGTGCCGTGCACGGGAACCAGGACCGCCCCGAACGCCTCGGCGGCGTCGGCTCCACCCACCAGCGCGGGGAGGGCAGTCCGTCCTCGATCACCATGGCGCTCCTTCACCATGGCGCGCTGGTTCACCATGGCGCACGCCCCTCCCCGGGGCACGGTTCCGCACGCACGCCACGGTCGGCGGACCCGCCGGGGCCACGCGAAGCGACGGACGGCGCGCCGGTGCGAACCGCCGGGAAGGCATGCCGGTGCGCCAGGGCGACCGTGGTGAGCGCGACCGCCACCGGCGGCAGCGCCGCCCAGGGCAGGGCCGCGGGCCCGCCGCCGTCCAGGGCCAGCCCGCCGAGCAGAGAGCCGGCGGCGATCCCCGCGTTGTAGACCGTGGTCTGCAAAGAAGTGGCCACATCGGCGTCGGCCGGCCCCGACACGTCGACCAGCGCGGTCTGGATCAGCGTGGGCGCGCCACCGAACGCCACACCCCACAGCACCACGGCCCCGATGAGCACGGCCGGCCGCCCGGCGGCCATGCCGAGCACCAGCAGCACCGCCGCGAACACGCCCAGCGCGGCGAGCAGGGTGCCGCGCGGCCGACGGTCGATCAGCACCCCGGTCAGCCAGATGCCGGCCACCGTCGCGCTCCCGAACACCGCCAGCAGCACCCCCGTACGCGCGAAACCGGCGTGCGCCGCGAACGGGGCGACGTACGTGTACATCGCCTGGTGGCCCAGCAGCAGGAACAGCGTCACGGCCAGCACCGGCCGGATACCCGGCCGTACGGCGACCCGCAGCAGCGGCACGCGCGCGTGCCGCGCCTCACCGGGGAAACCCGGCACCCGCCACCGCACCAGGACCACCAGCAGCAGGGCGAGGACGGCGAGCACCGCGAAGGCGGCACGCCAGCCGACCGCCCCGGCCAGCGCGGAACCCGCGGGCACGCCCAGCGCCAGCGCGAGGGTGATCCCGGCCAGCACGACCGCGATCGCCCGGCCGCGCCGCTCGGCCGGCACCATCCGCGCCGCGTACCCGGCGAGCATCGCCCACAACGTGCCGCCCATGGCCCCGGCCAGCAGCCGGGCGGCGAAGGTGAGGGCGTACGAGGACGACACCGCGACCAGCGCGTCGGCGCAGGCCAAACCGAGCAGTGCGCCCATGAGCACCGGCCGCCGCGGCAGTCCGCGCAGCGCGGCGGTCAGCGGGACCGCCGCACCGAACGAGGCGGCGGCGTAGCCGGTGACCAGATAGCCGACCCGGGACTCCGAGACGCCCAGGTCCGGGGCGATGGCGGGCAGCAGACCGGCCGGCAGCAGTTCGGTCATGACGGCGGTGAAGGCCGCCGCGGACAGGGCCAGCAGGCCCGGCCACGGCAGCCGCACGGGCGGGACGGAGCCCACACCCCGGGAAACGGTGGACATGGGACCATGCTCGGAGCCTCACATCAGTGTGAAGGTCAAGGCGAGGGCCCGGACGGCGCGGAGGCGGACATGAGGATCGGCGAACTGTCCCGCCGCACCGGGGTGCCGGCCCGGCTGCTGCGCTACTACGAGGAACAGGACCTGCTCCACCCGGAACGGGCCGCCAACGGCTACCGGACCTACGACGAGAGCGCGGTCCGGGACGTCCAGCAGATCCGCGGACTGCTCGACTCGGGCCTGACCACCGAGATGATCCGCGCGCTCCTGCCCTACCTCGGCGGCGCCGACGCGATCCATCCGGAGCCCGAGTGCGTCAGCGCGGAGACGGCCGCGCTGCTGCGCGCCCACATCGACCGCATCCAGGCCCGCATCGACTGTCTGGCCCGCAACCGCGACCGGCTGAGCGCCTATCTCGCGGCGGTCCGACCGCGGACGGATGCCACCGCCGGGCGTTGACCGCGATCAATTCCGTTGCCGTGCCGGCATTCTCGGTGCTGAAGTGGGCGCATGGACCATGCTGCGGTACTCGCCCGATACGACCGGGATCTGCGCAGGGACGCACGGCCCGACGGGCCGGGCGCCCGGATCGAGCGCACCGCGGCGGTGGTCCGGCAGATAGCCCCGGCCCACGGCTGGAACGGCGTCCTGTGGTCCGGCCTTGACGGGACGGACGGGACGGACGGGACGGCCGCGGACGCGGCGATCGCCGAGCAGATCGCGTACTACGGCGCGCTGGGCTGCCCGTTCGAGTGGAAGCTGTACGGCCACGACGTCCCCGCCGACCTCGGATCCCGGCTCCTGGCCGCCGGGTTCACGCCCGGACCCGAGGAGACCCTGATGGTCGCGGAGACCGCCGAGGTGGTGGCGCTGACCGCCGGCGCCGCACCGCCCGAGGGCGTCCGCGTCCTGCGGGCCGACGACGCGGCCGGCGTCGAGTTCATGGTCGAGGTGCACGAGAAGGTGTTCGGCGCGGACGGGGGCGGGCTGCGCCACCGGCTGCTGACCCGGCTCGCCGCCGACCCCGGCTCGCTCGTCATGGTCGTCGCCCTCGCCGGGGACGAACCGGTGAGCGCCGCCCGGCTGGAGCCGGTGCCCGGGACGTGGTTCGCCGGGCTGTGGGGTGGCGGCACCCTCGAACACTGGCGGGGCCGCGGCCTCTACCGCACCCTGCTCGCCCACCGCGCCCGGGCCGCCGAGGCCCGCGGCCACCGTTTTCTCCAGGTCGACGCCTTGCCGATGAGCCGTCGCGTCCTCGAACGCCTCGGCTTCCACGCCCTGACCGGCACGACGCCCTACCTGTACGGGGGATAGCGCCCGCCGGCCGCCAGGCCGGGCCCGGTCACGGCCGTACGCGGGCGCCGGCGCCGGTGTTCAGCGGCGCGCCCGCGTCCGGTCCAGTGCCGCCACGCCGACCGCGGCGAGGCCGATCTGGATGAACCACTCGATCCAGTCGGGTCCCTTGGTGTCGGCGACCCCGAACGCCGCGGCGATCGCCGAGCCCAGCAGTGCGGCCACGATGCCGACGACGATCGTCAGCACGACGCCGATGCGCTGCCGGCCCGGGACCACCAGCCGTCCCAGCACACCGATGACGACACCGATGACGATGGCACTGATGATGCCTGAGATCTCCATCTCCACCCCTCTTCGTCGCGTTCCCCCGCTGCTGTGCAATGTGCCCGCTGGATCGGCAGACAGTCCGCCCCGCTCACGACCCGGCCTTCCGTTCATCCGCCGGACGCGCCCAGCACCCCTTCCCCAGGCGACGTTCCCCCCACGCGGCTTTCGCCCGCGCGGCGCCGGGTGTGCCCGCGCGGTCAGGGCGCGGGCACGGTCCGTGCGGGCGTGTTCCAGCCCGAGACCCGCACCCGTGGCGCCGAGCCGCGCAGATCGGCCGTCCGGTAGACGGCGGTCAGCGTCGCCGTCTCGCCCGGCCACAGCGTGACCTGGTTGTCCGACCAGCGCACCGGCAGCACAGGTACGCCCGAGGCGTCGACGACATGAAGGTCCGTCAGCAGCGACGGCGTCCGCCCGCGCCCCTCGTTGCGCAGCGTCACCGTGGTCGTCGACGTGCCGTTCGCCGACACCGTGGCCGCCGTCGCCGCGACCGGGACCCGGGCCATCCGGTCGAGCCCGGTCAGATCGGCGTGGCTCGTGGTCGGCGTGTGGTACCAGTCGGTGCGGGCCCAGTCGAGGGTGTCGGGCCGGGTGGAGAGCCAGTACACATTGCGGCTCACCTCCCGGCCCGTCGCGTCGGACAGGACCAGCCGGGCCAGATACGTGGGCGTCAGCTTGTCCACCGACGCGGGCAGGGTGAGCACCGAGGAGTGCGCCCCGCCGCCGGGTACGCGCACCCCGGACACGGTCCGGTCGTACCTCGGGGTGCCGTCGGTGGTGAACAGCGTGACCCGCGCGGTGAGCGGACCGGCCGTCGAGCGGCGGTTGTTGACGACGACGACCGAGCGGTCGTCGTACGAGTACTGCACGTGCAGCGGTTCGTTCGCCTTCTTCGCCCCGAAGTAGGCGCCGCCCTGGTCGAGGTAACGGTCCGTCAGCTGCCAGTGCAGGGACGTCCAGCCGCTGTTGAGCATCCAGTAGACCAGCCCGGTGGCGGGCTTCGAGGCGTCCGTGGCGGCCCGCCCGTACGCCTCGAACTGGGCCCGTACGTTCTCGTACTGCAAAAGCTGGGCCTTGCGCACGTAGTCGGCGAGGTCCCTCGGGGCGCCGTAGCGGCCGGCGAGCGCGGCGTTGTGGATGCCGAGCGTGCCGAACGTCGCCGAGGGGGAGCGGTGGTACTGCCGTGCTCGGGGGTCCTTCCAGAGGGTGTCCAGTTCGGCGGGGGTCAGCATCCGGCGCAGGGTGTCGAGGGTGGGGATGTCCGGGCCCGCGCTGGTCTCGGAGTTGAAGCCGGTGGCCCCGCCCTCGCGCTTGGCGTACCAGTACGCCGGCGGCACCCAGTCGTAGGGCCCGGTCATCTTCATGCCCGAACGGCCGAGCCGCGGCGAGGACTTGTCGGAGGCGGCGGGCACCACCGGGGCCGGCCAGTCGGCGGCCGTGAGGGCGTCCAGGTAGAGCCGCTCGATCGTGGCGTCGGGCGCGAAGTCGCTGCCGATGAGGAAGGAGAGCACGCTCGGGTGGTTGCGCAGCCGGGCGGCCTCGGCGGCCATCGACGCCTTGGCGACCGGGTAGTCGGCGGCGCTCCACCGCTCGCCCAGCTCGCCGCCGTTGACCTGCCCCTCCCACTTGTCGCAGCACTCCCAGCCGGGCAGGGTGAGCAGACCGTGCCGGTCGGCGAGGTCGAAGAACTCGTCGGGCTCGATGTGGCCTTCCAGGCGGATGGTGTTCAGTCCCAGGTCGAGGGCGTACTTCAGGCGGTCCTCGGCGTAGGTGCGGTCCCAGCGCAGGAACTCGTCCGGCGACCAGCCGCCGCCCTTGATGAGCAGCCCGCGCCCGTTGATCCGGTACGCGCGGGCACCGTCGGCGTTCAGGGGCGCCCGGACGTCACGGATCCCGAACCTCTCGTGCGCGGTGTCGGAGACGGTGCCCAGGACGGACGCGGTCAGATCGAGGTCGTACAGGGGCTGATCGCCGAGGCCGGCCGGCCACCACACCCGGGGTGAGGTCAGATGCAGGCCGGGTACGTCCGCGGGGGTGAAGGTGACGGTCGTCGTCTCGTGCGGGGCGAGCTGTACGGTCCTGCGCAGGGTGTTCCCCGCGACGCTGCCGGTGATCTCGGCGGTGACGGGCGCGCCGGAGTCGTTGCGGACCCGCGCCTCGACGGTGAGGTCGGCGGTGGCCAGTGAGGGCACGTCCAGCCGGGTCAGCACATGGGCGTCGCGCAGCGCGACCTGGCCGCCGCGGCGCAGCCGGACGTCGCGCACAATGCCCATGTTGGCGTCCGGCGGCGGCTGGAGCCAGTCGAGCCAGCCCATGGTGAGCTGCCGGGTCGGATCGTTGGGCAGGACGCGGAAGGCGACCGTGTTGGTGCCGGGTCGCACCAGTGCGGTGATGTCCAGTTCATGGCGGGTGTAGGCGCCGGTGACATCCTTCGCCGACGCCACCCGGTGTCCGTTCACATAGACGTCCGCCGCCGAGATCACGCCGCTGAAGTCGAGGTAGGTGCGCCGGGAGGTGTCGGTGACCGTGAAGTCCGTGCGGTACCACCACGGGACGCCGAAGTCCGCCGCGGGGATCTTCCGCTGGTTGGTGGAGAAGAACGGGTCGGCGTACACGCCGGCGGCGAGCAGCGCGGCGAGCACGGTCGAGCGGGGGCCCGCGGGGTACCAGCCGGCCGCGTGATAGCCGGGGGAGGACACGGCCGCCGGGGAGTCGGACACCTTCGCGGCCGACTGGATCGCATAGCCGGACAGCGGGGTGTCCGTGCCCGCCGCCGCCGGGACGCGGGTCACCGGTGGGCGGTGCCGCGCCGCCGTCGCATCGTGGGGTCCCGCCCAGGCACCGGAGGCGAGCGGGCAGAGCAGGCCGAGGGCCACGGCGGAGGCGGCGAGACGGTGCCGGGCGGCGGGGAGAGCGGGGAGAGCGGGGAGAGCGGGGAGAGGGGACACGGCGTCTCCAGCCTCGCAAAGTTAGGAAACCTTACTAATTCGGTCAAGCTAGGGTCCGCCGCCGGGGGTGTCAATCACCGCCCGGACCGTGTCCGCCGCCCCGGGTCGTGCGCACCGGACCGGAGTGGGTGAGCTGAGGGACGTGTCCGCCGGCCGCTCGCGGCGCTGTCCGACCTCAAGTCCCTGATCGCGACCTGCAGTCCGCAGGGGCCCTGGCCGGTGCCGGGCCGCTGAACAGCCCGGCGGTGCCGGTCCGGCCGCCCCGGACCGGCACCGCGTCCTCCCTTCCGGAGAGAGCTTCGGTGCCGCTACAGCTTGGGTTTGCTCCTGGTCGCCGTACCGGCGCAGATCAGCCCGAGGACCAGGGCCAGCGCGCCGATGACGACGTTGCTGGCGATGACGCCGGCGTCGGGGCCGGTGCCGACGATCCACGGCGCGATGATCATCCAGACACCCAGGGCGCACATGGCCCAGCTGAGCCCGTACATCCGCTCCGGTGCCCTGGTGAACCCCAGGGCCAGCAGCCCTATCGCGATGCCCATGATCAGGTTGTGCACCATGAGCGCGGGCTGGCTGGTCGTGTAGTGCAGGATCCACGGGGACGCCGCGCAGTACAGACCGAGCAGGAACACCGGTCCGTCCACGAGTGCCACATCGCGACCGCCGAGCATGCGGGCGTAGCGTTCCCGCATTTCGGAGACATCAGGGTGACTCGTCATGTCACCTCTGGTGCGCGAGACATCGGCCATGACTCGTCTCCTTCTTGACTTGCAGGCTGGACCGCTTCCTGTGTGATATGCGGCAAGAGCCGCTTATCTGCATTCTGCTCTTATTTTTCCTTTATGTGTAGTGGATGGTCCCCTGCGGTCCGTACGACTGTGCGTCAGATACGCGCCGGAACGCAGGGGACGAGCCCGCAGTACGGAAGCCCTGGTCCGCGATGCGAGACCGGTCGGGTATTCCTTGACTGCCCTCGCGGGCGGCTGTCACGATCGACGGCATGCAGATGCGACTGGACCTCACGCGGCGACGCCATGTCGACCTCGCGCGCGTCTCCAGCGCCTCCTGTCGCGCCGCGGCCTGATCCCCGTACCGATCCGCCGCACGTCTCCCGCACCGCATCGGCCCCCCGGCGGCGCCGCGCCGTGCCCGCACCGCACGCCCGAACTCCCGTGTCACCCGCCCGCCCGACGGGCGTCCCCGACACCCCTGCGCAAGGCCGGCCGCCGGGTCCCGGACGGCGAACTGCCACCACCTGGTACTCCTGACCGCGCCCGCCCGGCAGGCCCGTCCCGCACGGGCGCCCCGGCCCCAGAAAGAGGGACCCCATGGCCACCGTCCTGTCCGTCTCCGGCAGCCCGTCCGCCTCCTCCCGCACCGGCCGTCTGCTGCGCCACCTCGACCAGCGGCTGATCGCCCACGGCCACGAGGTGATCCCGCTCGACGTCCGCACCCTGCCCGCCGAGGCCCTGCTCGGCGCCGACCTGCGCCACCCGGCCGTGGCCGCGGCCACCGGGCTGTTCGCCCGCGTCGACGGGGTCGTCGTCGGCACACCCGTCTACAAGGCCGCGTACTCCGGCGTCCTCAAGGCGTTCCTGGACCTGCTGCCGCAGTACGCGCTGGCCGGCAAGACCGTGCTGCCGCTCGCCACCGGCGGCACCGCCGCGCACGTCCTGGCCATCGACTACGCGCTCCGCCCCGTCCTGACCTCCATGGGCGCCGACCATATAGTCCAGGGCTGGTTCACCCTCGACAAGGACATCACCGTGCACGAGGACGGCTCACTGACCGTCGCACCGGCCGCCGCCGAGGCCCTGGGGCAGGCCGTCGACCGGTTCTCGGCCGCCCTAGGCCCCACTCCGCTGCTGGCCGCCGCGAGCTGAGCACGGTGACCGCCCATGTGATCGCCGACGACGCGGAGGCCGTCGCGGTCGCCACGTCCCTGGCCGACGAGTTCCGCCGCGGCGCCGCCGCTCGCGACGCCGAACGACGGCTCCCGCGGCAGGAGGTGGACCGGCTGGCCGCCTCCGGGCTGCTCGCCGTGACCGTGCCCGCCGAGTACGGCGGCGCCGACGTCACCGCCGAAACCCTCGCCGAGGTCTTCCGGCTGCTCGGCTCGGCCGACGCCAGCCTCGCCCAGATCCCGCAGAGCCACTTCGCGTACGTACAGGTGATACGCCGTCAGGGAAGCGTGGACCAGCGGAAGTTCTTCTTCGCCGAACTGCTCGCCGGCCGCCGGTTCGGCAACGCACAGTCCGAGGCCGGCACCCGGCACGTCCAGGACATCCGCACCCGGCTCCGGCCGGAGCCGGACGGCTCGTACGTCCTCGACGGCGTCAAGAACTACTGCACCGGCGCGCTGTTCGCCGACTGGATCCCGGTGCTGGCCCGCGCCGAGGAGGACCGACTGCACGTGGCGTACGTCCCCCGGGACGCACCCGGGGTGACGGTGGTCGACGACTGGGACGGGATGGGCCAGCGCACCACCGCAAGCGGCACCGTACGGCTCGACGGCGTCCCGGTGCCCGCCGACCGGGTGCTGCCCCACCACCTCACCTTCGAGGGCCCCCAACTCCACGGTGCGCTCGCCCAGTTGCTGCACGCTGCCATCGACGCCGGGATCGCCGGGGCGGCACTCGACGAGGCCGTCGGCTTCGTCCGGACGAAGAGCCGCCCCTGGTTCGAGGGCGGATACGAGACCGCCGCCGAGGACCCCCTGCTGATCCAGCGCTTCGGTGAACTCGCCCTCCGAGTACGGGCGGGCGAGGCGCTGCTGCGGGAGGCCGCCCGTGCCGTGGACGCGGCCCGCGACGAACTCACCGACGACTCGGCGGCCGAGGCGTCCATCGCGGTCGCCGCGGCCAAGGTGCAGGCGGCCGACGCCGCCGTGGAGGTGGCGGGCGCCCTCTTCGAGGTGTCGGGGACGCGTTCCGCCCTCGACTCCCTGAATCTGCACCGCTACTGGCGGGACGCCCGCACCCACACCCTGCACGACCCGACCCGCTGGAAGGTCCAGCACATCGGCCGGTATGTGCTGGGCGGCATCCGGCCGCCCCGGCACGGCCTGCTCTGACGGCCCCCTCGCGATCGGAGACCCCCAAGTGCCCCTCACCTTCCACTGGTTCCTGCCCACCAACGGTGACAGCCGGCACGTCGTCGGCGGCGGCCACGGCACCCCGGCCACCGCATCCGGCCGGGACCGGCCGCCGACGGTCGCCTATCTGAGCCAGATCGCCCGCGCCGCCGAAGACCTCGGTTTCGTCGGTGCGCTCACCCCGACCGGAGCCTGGTGCGAGGACGCGTGGCTGACCACCGCGATGGTGAGCCGGCACACCGAGCGGCTGAAGTTCCTCGTGGCCTTCCGGCCGGGGTTCGTCTCGCCGACGCTCGCCGCGCAGATGGCGTCCACCTTCCAGCGGCAGTCCGGCGGACGGCTGCTGCTGAACGTCGTCACCGGCGGCGAGAGCCATGAGCAGCGGGGGTACGGCGACTTCCTGGACAAGGACGCACGCTACCGCCGTACCGACGAATTCCTGCGGATCGTCCGGGAGTTGTGGCAGGGCAAGACTGTCGACCTGCACGGTGAGCACCTGCGGGTCGAGGACGCCCGGCTGGCCCGGCTGCCCGATCCCGTGCCCGAGGTGTACTTCGGCGGGTCCTCGCCCGCAGCCGGCGAGGTCGCGGCCCGGCATGTCGACGTGTATCTGACCTGGGGCGAGCCGCCCGCACAGGTCGCCGAGAAGATCGACTGGATCCGGGGTCTCGCGGCCGCCGAGGGCCGCACGCTCCGCTTCGGCATCCGGCTGCACGTGATCACCCGGGACACCTCCGCGCAGGCCTGGGCCGAGGCGGACCGGCTGCTCGCCGGCTTCGATCCACAGACCGTGCGGTCCGTGCAGGCCGGTCTCGCCCGCAGCGAGTCCGAGGGCCAGCGGCGCATGCTCGCCCTGCACGGCGGCGACCGCGACGGACTGGAGATCCACCCCAATCTGTGGGCCGGGATCGGGCTGGTGCGGGGCGGGGCGGGCACGGCTCTGGTCGGCAGCCACGAGGAGGTCGCCGACCGGATCGAGGAGTACCACGCGCTGGGCATCGACGAGTTCGTGCTGTCCGGCTATCCGCACCTGGAGGAGGCGTACTGGTTCGGCGAGGGCGTCCTTCCCCGTCTGGCCGCGCGTGGCCTGTGGCGGCACCCCTCGCACCAACCCGCGGACCCGCCCGTCCAGGTGCCTTTCGCGAGCTGAACGCGCCGCTGGGGTTCGGTGGTCGGTCTGTGCGGGTCGCGTGTGGCTGGGCGCGCAGTTCCCCGCGCCCCTGGGTTGGCTGTGCCTGGCGTATGGCCACAGGAGCCGTTGGGACAGTGGGGGCGTGCGCCGCTGGGGTGCGGTGGGGGTGTCTGTGCGGGTGGGGTGTGGCTGGGCGCGCAGTTCCCCGGGCCCCTGGGTGGGTTGGGCTTGGCGCAAGACCACAGGAGTCCCGGGGACGGTCGGGGCGTGTGCGGGTGGGGTGGGCTGGGTGCGCAGTTCCTCGCGCCCCTGGGTTGGCTGTGCCTGGCGTATGGCCACAGGAGGCGTTGGGGCGGGGTGTGGGTGTGGTCAGGGTGTTGTTGTGGTGAGGGCGTCCAGGTGGGCTCGGCGGGATTCTACTGTCTGGCCCTGGACCAGAAGGAACAGGGCCTCGCGGGCGAGCCGTTGGGCGGGTGAGGCGAGCGACATCGCACGGCCGCCGCCGGCGACGACCGCCGCGGTGGTGGCCGTGCGCAGCAACTCGTACGCCTCGGCGCGCACCGCCAACCGGTCCTTCGGATCCCCGTGCGCGACGGGCCGGTCGGCGAGGGCGTAGGCCCGCCCGCGGACCTCGGACAGCCGGGCCCGCAGCGGCCCCGCGGTGCGCTCGTCCAGCAGGGCGAGCGCCGACTCCGCGAGGCCGAACACCGCCGGACTGGTGTTCAGCGTCTTCGGCCGGTCGGTCGCCGCCCACCGCGGGTACGGCATCCGCAGCGCCACCGACTCCTCCGGCAGCCACAGACCCGTCAGCTCAAGCGACACCGTGCGGGACGCGGTGAGCGCCGCAAGACGCATCGGCGGTGAGGCCCGCAGCCCCGCCTGCTCCCGCGCCTCGGCGAAGGCGAACAGCGCCTCGTCGGCGTCGGTCACCCCGGCCAGCAGCATGACGTCGTTGAGCCCCCACCCGGTGTACCAGGGGACCGTGCCCGTGAACCGCCAGCCGCCCCGCTCCCGTGTCACCCGTACCGGGGTGCGCGGATGGGCCCGCAGATGGGCGTAGGCCACCCCGGACAGCAGCTCACCGCGGGAGAGCGGGCCCAACAGCCGTTCACGGACCGGATGTTCGCTCCTCGCGAGGGTGAGCACCGGCGTGTGGTGCTGGGTCTGCACGAACCATGTCGAGCAGCACGCCCCGGCCAGGATCTCCGCGGTCCGCCGGACGACGGCCGCGGGTGCCGCCGAGCCGCCGTACGCCACCGGCGCGCCCACCCCGAGCAGGCCCGAGTCCTTGATCGCCTCGATATGACCCGCGGGCACGCCCTCCTGGTCGACGCGTTCCGCCGCGGGGATGAGCAACTCGTTAGCGATACGGCGGGCGCGGGCGACGAGCGGGTGCGCTGCGATGGTCATGCGGCGATTCTCCCGGCCCGGGGGAGCGAGGTGTCGATCCGGGGGTCTGCCGTTCGTGTAGGAGATGACGGCCCCCGACGCCGGGCGGGCGCGGAGCGGACGGGCACTCGTTCGCGCTTGACTGGTCTACACCCTTGACTGGTACAGACCAACGCGGTTGAGTGTGCCCCAACCCCCCACCACGGCCGTGCCCACCCGGTACGGCCGTGCTCCCGCAGAGGAGTTGACGCATGTTCAGGCGCCGTATCGCCGCGCTGCTGGCCTCACTCGCCCTCGGAGGCGCCGCGCTGGTGTTCCAGTCGGCCCCCACCGCCTCCGCCGCCGGATTCGTGGTCAGCGAGGCGCAGTTCAACCAGATGTTCCCGAGCCGGAACCCGTTCTACACCTACAGCGGGCTGACCGCCGCGCTCGGCGCCTACCCCGGCTTCGCCAACACCGGCAGCGACACCGTCAAGAAGCAGGAGGCCGCGGCCTTCCTCGCCAACGTCAACCACGAGACCGGCGGCCTCGTCCACATCGTGGAGCAGAACACCGCCAACTACCCCCACTACTGCGACTGGAACCAGCCCTACGGCTGCCCCGCCGGCCAGGCCGCCTACTACGGCCGCGGCCCCTTCCAGCTCAGCTGGAACTTCAACTACGCGCGCCACGAGGCGCTACATAACCGAGCTGGGGTGTAAGACCCCGGCCGTCGGGCGGTCGCAGCCGCCTGACTGAAGCTGAGGACAGCCTGAACCGGGGAACGCCGGGGAGGGCGGAGAGCAGTCCTGACAAAGCCCGGACGCGTCAGAACTACCAGATGGCGTGGGTCGGGCAAGCGAGGCCAGAAGGTGTAACGAGAGTGAACCGGTATCAGACGTCTCGTAAGAGTTCCAGCGGCTCCAATCTGGTGGATATGGGCCGCTTTGCAGTGCGTGCTGCCTTGATGGGCGACAACTCCGAAGCCGTTATGTGCTTGACGGTGTGGAGGCCGTGCCGAATGCCTGCGGCGTAAGCACGGCGATGCTGCCGGGATATAGCCGGACACCTAACTGGCCAATCGGTTACGTAGTGAACGTGGGAACCACCTGTGGCTCTCCATTCGCCTGGGCATCCAGCTCAGGGGGCGGAAAGGCCCGTTGTCGGCTGATGGTCACAGTGTGGGACGGAGGCCCCGTAGTAGTCCGAGCGCGCGAAAGGCGCGTACATGGCGAAGGGGGCCAGCAAGTCAGCAGTAAGGACACTGGAATGTCAGGAGGCCGACGGTGAATACCGACGCACTGGAGTGGGCCTTGATGAAGGCCGAGCGCCGGGTACTGGAGATCCAGGCCAAGCTGCACCAATGGGCAATAAAAGATTCTCATCGCAAGTTCGACGATCTGTACAACCTTGTTGCTGACCCTGCGTTCCTTCTGGTGTCGTGGGATCGGGTGCAAGGGAACAGGGGAGCCCGTACGGCAGGAGTGGACGGTAAGACGGTCCGCTTCATTGCGGACGGGCAAGGGGTCGAGGCTTTCCTCGACAAGTTGCAGTCGCAGTTGAAGGACTTCAGCTTCCGACCGGTTCCCGTACGCGAGCAGATGATCCCGAAGGCGAATGGCAAGAAGCGCCGACTGGGGATTCCGACCGTGGCGGACCGTGTGGCCCAAGCAGCCCTGAAGCTGGTGTTGGAGCCGATTTTCGAGGCGGATTTCCTCCCGTGTTCGTACGGGTTCCGCCCGAAGCGCCGAGCACACGATGCGATCGCTGAGACGCGCCTTCTGGCATCCAAGAGCTACGAGTGGGTGGTAGAGGGCGACATCAAGGCATGCTTTGACGAGATTTCACATACAGCCCTGATGGACCGCGTGCGGAACCGGATCAAGGACAAGCGCATCTTGGGCCTGGTGAAGGCGTTCCTGAAGTCCGGCATCCTCTCGCGGGATGGTCAGCTACGGGATACGAACACCGGCACTCCGCAAGGAGGCATTCTTTCACCGCTGTTGGCGAACATCGCCCTCTCTGTACTGGATGAGCACGTGGCCGGTATGGCTGGGGGCCCGAACTCGACCCAGAGTGAGCGCGCGAAACGCAAGTACCGAGGACTCGGAAACTACCGGCTCATCCGGTACGCGGACGATTTCCTGGTGCTCGTGTCAGGCACCCGCGAGAACGCGGAGGCCGTGCGCAACGAGGTCGCCTCGGTTCTCACTCCGATGGGGTTGACCCTGTCGGAGGAGAAGACGTTCATCACGCACATCGACGAAGGATTTGACTTCCTCGGGTGGCACGTCCAGCGCCATACCAAGCGGGGCACAGATAAGCGGTACGTCTACAACTACCCCTCCAAGAAGGCCCTTACGGCCGTCAAGGAGAAGGTGAAGAAGATCTGCCGCAAGAGTACGCACTTGTCCATGGCCGCCCTGCTCCACCAGCTCAATCCGGTGTTGCGGGGGTGGACCACCTACTTCCGCCCAGGAGTGTCCAAGACGACGTTCCAGTACCTCGGTCATTACACGTGGACGAGGGTTTTCATCTGGGCGCGACGCAAACACAAGGGGATGCGGCTCAGTGGGTTCCGCCGTACGTACTGCAACGGCGGATGGGTCCCCTTCTCGGAGAGAGGACGGCTGTTCCAGGCCGCAGAGGTCACCACGACTCGATACCGGTTCCGCGGATACAGCATTCCCACCCCTTGGACGGTCACAGCATGAGAATGGAGATTGCTCAGATGGGACTTGTGGAGAGCCCGGTGCTCGGAGACGGGCACGCCGGGTTCGGCGGGCGGTCCGGGGAAACTCACCAGCGGCAACGCTGGCACAGCGCCCCGGATCGACCCACCAAGGCCGCGGGCGACGCCCTCGGCATCGACCTGCTGAACAACCCCTGGCAGGTCGAGAACAACGCCTCCGTCGCCTGGAAGACCGGCCTGTGGTTCTGGAACACCCAGTCGGGACCCGGCACCATGACCCCGCACAACGCCATGGTCGGCGGCGCCGGCTTCGGCCAGACCATCCGCTCCATCAACGGCTCCCTCGAATGCGACGGCCGCAACCCCGCCCAGGTACAAAGCCGCGTCGACGCCTACCAGCGCTTCACCCAGATCCTCGGCGTCACACCCGGCGCCAACCTCTACTGCTGACACCGACCCCCGGGGCAGGCGTCCGGCCCGCCCCGGGGCATCCGCACCGACCGGCCCGACCCCGCCGCCGACGAGCCGCTGCGGGCCGGCGGTGAAAGACATCGCGTTCGTTGCCTTCCACGGCGGCGGGGCCGCAGCGGGCGGCGAGCAGCGCGGCGCCGTGCGGACGCGCCACGAGGAGATGCGCGCCGTCGCCCGGGCGCGCGGCACGAGTCCGGCCCCGGATCGCCGACCGCCTTACGGCCTCTCCCCGCGTCGACCACCGCCTTCGCCGGAACCACCTGCGTGACGGGGCCATCCCTCAGGCCGACCGTCGCCGAGGACAGGAGTTCGGCCGGCCACCATGGACACGCCGCCCTCCCCGCTTCGCACCGCCCGGTTCATCAGTAACCCCGGCGCTCTTCAGAGCCCCTCGCCCAAGTGCGAGAACCTCAAGCACCGAAGGGGGTTGAGCACCGAGTCGCGCGAGACCGGACGGATGGGAGCCGGGTGGACCTCCGAGGCTCGTCGCTCCGTGCCTGCTTCAGCCTTTCAGAACACGATCGAGCGCTGCCCGGCCTGCGGGTCCCCATGTCGGCTTGCCGCCAGGAAGGCCCCGGTCTCCGTTCTGGCCCATCAGCATGAGGAACAGGCTCGGGACCTGTCCCCGAGTGGTGGACACCTCTGAGCCCGGCCCCGGCAGGGGCCGGGCAGGAGGGATCTCTTATGGTGATGAAGGTCTACTCGCCCGAGTTCAAAGCGGATGCTGTCGCGCTGTACCTATCGGACCCGAGCCACACCTT
>NZ_JBIWKB010000011.1:0-187292 GCF_044765425.1 Streptomyces sp. NPDC102462
CGGTCCGACAACCGCTCACCCGCAGGCGCCTTGACCTGCCCCACCCTCGCCATACGAAGGACAACGAGCCACAGCCACTTAAGTCACCGGCATTGGGGCTAGCCCCAGTGCGGCGGGCGACCGGGCACCCTACGGTGCCCGTATGACCGGAATCGAGGCGCGGGACGCCGACCTGAAGAAGGAACTCGACGCCACCCTCCAGGCGCGTCGGGAACTCGGTGAGGAGTACGAGTCCGCGCTGGTCGACTCGTTCCTGGAGAAGGTCGACCAGCGCATCGACGGCGCGGTGGAACGCCGGATGCGCAGACAGTTCGCCGAGCAGCAGATGCAGATCGCGCGGGGCTCCCGGTCGCCTACGCCGACCGACTCCTGGGGGGAGCGGTTCGGGTTCGGCATCGTCTCGCTGGTGCTGGCGATCCCGCTGTCCGCGATCGGCGGCGGCGTCGGCCATCTGCCCGGTCTGATCGCCACCTGGGTGGGCATCGTCGGCGTCAACGCGGTCCAGGCGGCCCGCACCACCCCGGGCCTGTTCGGCCGGCTGCGCCACCGCTCGGGCTCGTCCTCCGGAGACGACGCCTGGGAGGAGTGACGGCCGGCCGGGCCACGCCCCGGGTCACGACGACGCGCCGGGGCACGCGCGAAGCAGGCCGCGGACCGGCACCCCGGGGGAAACAGGCGCACCGGGCACACCGAAGGAAAGAAGCGCACCGGGCACCCGGAGGACAGAGGCGGACCAAGTACGCCGTAAGAAGGACGCGCACCGGGTACGCCGGGAGAGAGGTGTGCGCGGGGACCGCCGCACCCCCGTTGCCGGGGGGCGGGACGACGGCGGTCCCCGCGAAGGACGCGGGCCGGGTCAGGGCCGGGCTTGCGCGTCCGTGGCGTCCATGGAGGTCCGGGAGCCGCTCCGGAGGTCCTTGGCGCCGTACGGCGCCGGCCGGGGCGGGGAGCCGCTCCCGCCCTGCCGACACCCACCAATGTGCCGGACGCGTGTTAAGCGGGTGCTGCGCGCACGTGACGCGCTCGTACCACTTCCGAAACGGCTGCGAAGCCGCCGGTCACCGCACGTTCGCCGCCGACACCGGCGGTTCACCGGAGATTCGCTACTGCTTTCCGCTCTTGGCGAGAAAGGCCAGCAGGTCCTGCCGGCTGACCACACCGGTCGGCTTGCCCTCCACGAGGACGATCGCCGCGTCCGCCGCGCCGAGCACCGACATCAGATCGGCGACCGGCTCGCCGGACCCCACCTGGGGCAGCGGGGCGCACATGTGCTTCTCCAGCGGGTCCTCCAGCGAGGCCCGCTTGCTGAACAGGGCGTCGAGCAGTTCCCGCTCCACCACCGAGCCCACGACCTCCGCGGCCATCACGTCGGGATGACCGGCGCCCGGCTTGACGACCGGCATCTGGGAGACGCCGTACTCGCGCAGCACCTCGATGGCCTGGCCGACGGTCTCGTCCGGGTGCATATGGACGAGGGAGGGGATGTGACCGCCCACCTTGTCGTTGAGGACGTCGCCGACCCGGGCGCTCGGGCCCTCGTCCTCCAGGAAGCCGTAGTCGGCCATCCACTCGTCGTTGAAGATCTTGCTGAGGTAGCCGCGGCCGCTGTCGGGCAGCAGGACGACCACGACGTCGTCCGGGCCCAGCCGCTCGGCCACCCGCAGCGCGGCCACCACCGCCATGCCGCAGGAGCCGCCGACCAGCAGGCCCTCCTCCTTCGCCAGCCGGCGGGTCATCTGGAAGGAGTCCTTGTCGGACACGGCGACGATCTCGTCGGCGACGGTCCGGTCGTAGGCGGTCGGCCAGAAGTCCTCACCGACGCCCTCGACCAGGTACGGGCGTCCGGAGCCGCCGGAGTAGACGGAGCCCTCCGGGTCGGCGCCGATCACCTTGACCCGGCCGTCGCTGACGTCCTTCAGATAGCGGCCGGTGCCGGAGATGGTGCCGCCGGTGCCGACGCCCGCCACGAAGTGGGTGATCCGGCCGTCGGTCTGCTGCCACAGCTCGGGCCCGGTCGAGTGGTAGTGGGAGAGCGGGTTGTTGGGGTTGGAGTACTGGTCCGGCTTCCAGGCCCCGGGGGTCTCGCGCACCAGCCGGTCGGAGACGTTGTAGTAGGAGTCCGGGTGCTCGGGCGCCACGGCGGTCGGGCAGACGACCACTTCGGCCCCGTACGCCCGCAGCACATTGATCTTGTCGGTGCTCACCTTGTCCGGGCACACGAAGATGCACCGGTAGCCCTTCTGCTGGGCCACGATCGCCAGGCCCACGCCGGTGTTGCCGCTGGTCGGCTCGACGATGGTGCCGCCCGGCTTCAGCTCACCGCTCTGCTCGGCGGCCTCGATCATGCGCAGGGCGATGCGGTCCTTCACGCTGCCGCCCGGATTGAAGTACTCCACCTTGGCCAGGACGGTGGCCCGAATGCCCTTGGTCACGCTGTTGAGCCTCAGCAGCGGGGTGTTGCCGACGAGGCTGATCATCGAGTCGTGGAATTGCACCGTTGTCTCCGGTTGCTTGCACAAAGAAGTGGTCGTAGTGGTGCCGTCAGCCTAAGGCCGGCGGACCTGCCCGGGCTGGCGTTCACTCGCTGTTGAGATTGGCGGACAGGCAGTACGGGGCAAGGAGTGGATGTAGGGCTACGAGGAGGTGGCGGCGACGCATGACGAGCATGTCGAGGGCGAGGGTGGCCCGGCGGATCGCGGCCGGCGCGGCGTACGGCGGCGGCGGGGTCGGGCTGGTCGGCGCGGCCGCCGTGGGCCTGCTGCTGGCCGAGGTGCAGCTGGCCAAGCGGCACGTGGGCAACGGCACCGCCGACCGGGTCCCGTCGGCGGAGGGCTTGTACGGCCGGGGCTACGGGGTGCCCGGCGAGCCGCCCCTCCGGCTGGCCATGCTCGGGGACTCCACGGCGGCGGGCCAGGGCGTGCACCGGGCGGGCCAGACGCCGGGCGCGCTGCTGGCGGCGGGTCTTGCGGCCGTGGCCGAGCGTCCGGTGGAGCTGCGGAACGTCGCCCTGCCGGGGGCCCAGTCGGACGACCTGGACCGTCAGGTGAGCCTGGTGGTGGCCGTGGGGGCGCCGGTACCTGACGTGTGCGTGATCATGATCGGCGCGAACGATGTGACCCACCGGATGCCGCCGACGCGTTCGGTCAGGCATCTGTCGGGGGCGGTACGGCGGCTGCGTACGGCCGGTGCCGAGGTCGTCGTGGGCACCTGCCCCGACCTGGGCACCATCGAGCCGGTTCAGCAGCCGCTGCGCTGGCTGGCGCGGCGTGCCTCGCGGCAGCTGGCGGCGGCCCAGACGATCGGGGTGGTGGAGCAGGGGGGCCGCGCGGTGTCGCTCGGCGATCTGCTCGGCCCCGAGTTCGCGGCGAACCCGCGCGAGCTGTTCGGCCCGGACAACTACCACCCGTCCGCGGAGGGCTACGCCACGGCCGCGATGGCGGTGCTGCCGACGGTGTGCGCGGCCCTCGGCCTGTGGCCGGCGGACGAGGAGCGCCCGGACGTGTCGCGGCGCGAGGGCTTCCTGCCGGTGGCCCGTGCGGCGGCGGAGGCCGCGGACGAGGCGGGCACCGAGGTCACCGCGGCCATGCCCACGGGCCCACGCGGCCCCTGGGCCCTCCTCAAACGCCGCCGCCGTCGCCAACTCACAGAACCGGACCCCACCCCCACAGCCCAGCCCTCCTAACCCTCACGCCCCCAGCGGGGGGCCGGGCCGCATGCGGGGGCTCGCGGAGTGGCCGGGCCGCGTACGCAGAACCCCGGGGCGGCCACGTCGCGTGCACGCCGTCGCGAGTAGCCCGGGCCGCGTACGCAGAATCCCGGGGCCGCCCCGCATGCGCAGGGTCCCGAGAGTGACCGCGCCGCGTACGCGGGTCCCGGAGGTGGCCGCCCGGCGAGCGCAGGATCCCGGGGACAGCCCCGGCCGCGTACACGGTGGCCGCACCGCATGCGCAGAGGCCCGGGGGTAGCCGCGCCACGCGCGCGGGGCCTCGGGGGTAACCGCACCGGGCACGCGGGGGCCCGGGACAGCCCCGGCCGCGTGCGCGGCGGCGTGAGTGGTCCGGGTCTCGTGCGCAGAGGAGAGCGTGGACCGCCTTGGCGGGCCGGGCCGCGGCGGCATTCTCGTCGGCGGCGGCGAGGGCCGGGGTGCCCTGCCGGACGGTGGCGCGCACGACCGCGAGGGCACTCGGGGCGCCTGGGTCGTCATCCATCGCCTTGGTGAAGACGAGCGGGACCTCGGCCGCGGACTCGATCACTCCCCCGCCCTCTCCGTCACGCGCTGCAAGCGATGCGCGAGGGCCGGGACAGCCCCCGGTCGCGTGCGGGGGGTTTTCGGCTGGGCCCAGCGGAGCGGAAAGCAAGCGCTTAGAAAATTGCGGTCTGTTTCACATGGCGCCGCCGGTGACCGTGACCGTACGGGCAGGTAGCTTCGCAAGGAGCCCTGCCCATCCGTACGCCAATGGAGCCGTGATGCCCGAAGCCGTCATCGTCTCGACCGCCCGCTCCCCCATCGGCCGCGCCTTCAAGGGCTCGCTGAAGGAACTGCGCCCGGACGACCTCACTGCCACGATCATCCAGGCCGCCCTGGCGAAGGTCCCCGAACTGGACCCGAAGGACATCGACGACCTCATGCTCGGCTGCGGCCTGCCCGGCGGCGAGCAGGGCAACAACCTCGGCCGGATCGTCGCCGTACTGATGGGCATGGACCACCTGCCGGGCTGCACCGTCACCCGCTACTGCTCCTCGTCCCTGCAGACCAGCCGGATGGCCCTGCACGCCATCAAGGCCGGCGAGGGCGACGTGTTCATCTCGGCCGGCGTCGAGATGGTCTCGCGGTTCGCCAAGGGCAACTCCGACAGCTGGCCGGACACCCACAACCCGGTCTTCGCCGAGGCGGAGGCCCGCACCGCCGCGGTCGCCGAGCAGGAGGGCACGAGCTGGCACGACCCGCGCGAGGACGGCCTCGTCCCAGACGCCTACATCGCGATGGGCCAGACCGCCGAGAACCTGGCCCGCCTGAAGGGCATCACCCGCCGGGACATGGACGAGTTCGGCGTCCGCTCGCAGAACCTCGCCGAGGAGGCCATCAAGAACGGCTTCTGGGAGCGGGAGATCACCCCGGTGACGCTCCCCGACGGCGCGGTGATCAGCAAGGACGACGGTCCGCGCGCGGGCGTGACCATGGAGGGCGTGCAGGGCCTCAAGCCGGCCTTCCGCCCGGACGGGCTCGTCACCGCCGGCAACTGCTGCCCGCTGAACGACGGCGCCGCCGCGGTCGTCATCATGTCCGACACCAAGGCCCGCGAGCTGGGCCTGACCCCGCTCGCCCGGATCGTGTCGACCGGCGTCTCCGGGCTATCCCCCGAGATCATGGGCCTCGGCCCGGTGGAGGCCTCCCGGCAGGCGCTGCGCCGCGCCGGCCTGAGCATCGACGACATCGACCTGGTCGAGATCAACGAGGCCTTCGCCGCCCAGGTGATCCCCTCCTACCGGGAACTCGGCATCGACCTCGACAGGCTGAACGTCAACGGCGGCGCCATCGCGGTCGGTCACCCCTTCGGGATGACCGGCGCCCGTATCACCGGCACGCTCATCAACTCGCTCCAGTGGCACGACAAGCAGTTCGGTCTGGAGACGATGTGTGTCGGCGGCGGCCAGGGCATGGCCATGGTCATCGAACGCCTCAGCTGAACCCGCGGCCGGTCCCGCACGGTGACCGGCCGGAAACCCAACGTGACTGCACGGACCCGGTGTTCGAGGACGTTCCGAACGCCGGGTCGATTTGTGATCCAATCTCCCCCAGGATGTGACCTATCTCCCTTCCGGGAGATATCCCGCAGGTCAGAGCGGTTGTGGAGCTATACCCCGGACCCAAAGTCCTGTCCGTTTCGTGACGTTACGCACTGACAGCTGGTTAGTCCACCCTTCAAGCTGATGTAGGAAGTCGGGGGTCGACTTTGAACCGGGAGTACGTCAGTGAGCGCCATGCCGATCGCCCTGCTGCTCACCACGGCCGCCACGGGCGCCGTGGGCGTCGCCGTCCTGCGCACCGTGCTCGTCCTGCGCCGCCAGGTCACGGCCCTGCACACTCAGCTCGCGGAGAGCCAGGCAGCCGCCACGCGCGCGCTGCTGCCCGGCGCCCGCACCACCACCGAGACCGAGCAGATACGTGCCGCCGTCGCCGAGGCGCTCGCCGAGGAACGGGAGCGGGAGCTGGCCGAGGCGCGTGCCTTCTGGGCCGCGCAGGAGGCACGGGACGCCTCCGACGCGCCCTCGCTGCTCGGCCTGGCCGACAGCGAACCGTTTCTGCCCCGGCAGTCGGACTTCGCGGGCCTGGAGCCGGTCGCCGAGCCGGTGACCGAGCCGACGACGGACACCGACGAGTTCGCCGGTGAGTCCCCGGAGCTGGCCGCGGCCCGCCGCCGGCACCCCTCGCATCCGGAGTTCGTGCCGGTGCACTCACCGGTCGTCAACGACCATGAGCGCACCGCGTCCACGCTGGAGGAGCTGGCCGAGTCCGGCGTCAAACTGACCGATGTCCGCCCCGGTCCCCTCGGCACCCTCGACGTCTATGTCTTCGCCGACGGCACCACCCTGTGCATGACGCCGGGTCACCGCGAGACCGCGGAGCGTCTGGCGGCGTTCCTGCGCTGCGGGGTGGCGCCGGTCCTGCTGGGCGGCTCGGGCATCTCGGGCGCCTACACCCTGACCTTCGCGTGCGGCGAGGAGACCGTGTACATCCTGGCCGACCGGGTCATAGCGTCCCTGTAGCCCTCTGGTCCTCGGGTATTCCGAGCGCGGAACGCCTCGTAGCAACCGGCAGGCGCCGTACGCCGCTCACACGCCCGCGCGCTGCCGGGCCTCGTCGACCAGGCGTACCGCCTCCGCCACCTCCGCCTCGCTCGTCAGCACCAGCGCCAGATCGTGCCCGGCCACGGTGATCTGGTCCGCGGCGGCGAACATGCCGGCGTCCGGCATCTGCCGCGGCTGTGCCGAGGGGTCCTCGATCCGCTGGGCGCGCACCGCCAACTCCCTTGCCAGACCCAGCGCCTCGGCGGCGGCGCTGCGCTGCAACCGGCTCTGCGGAGCCGCCCGCAAACGGTCGGCGAAGTGATCCACTGCACGGGTCAGGGGCGTCGTATCAACCACGCCGTGAGCGTAACGCGTCCTACCTGGAGTGTTGCCAACACGCCAACGCTCAGGCACGGTGACGTGAAGGACCGGCTTCGAATGCGTCCGGAGGCGCCGATGTCCCAAGTCTTCTCCGAAGAGACCCATCGCAATCTGCTCGCCCGCATCCCCCACTGCACCGGTCGTGAAGTCTCCGACTGGCTGCGCACCGTCGAGGAAGGCCCCGCGCTCTTCCGCTTCGAGGAGAAGGTCAGCTGGCTCCGTCAGGAGCACAACCTCGCATACGGCCATGCCAAGGCGCTTGTTCATGAGTACGACTTGAGGAGGGCCGCGCGCAAACTGCTCTAGGCGCGCACATCCGGAACGTCGAAAGGGCCCCGGGACGAACCCGGGGCCCTTCGCTGCCGCCGTGCGGCTAGTCGTTGCTACTGAAGATCGCGACCAGCCGCAGCATCTCCACGTAGATCCACACGAGGGTCATGGTCAGACCGAACGCGGCCAGCCACGCCTCGTTGCGCGGGGCGCCATAGGCGATGCCGTCCTCGATCTGCTTGAAGTCGAGGGTCAGGAAGAACGCGCCGAGCAGGATCGCGATGATGCCCACGATCGCGCCGAGCGGGCCGAAGCTGCGCAGGCCGCCGTCCTCGGCGACACCGAAGGCCACCAGGAGCAGGTTGACCGCCATGACCGCCACGAACGCCATCGCGATCACGAGGCCGATGCGGGCGTAGCGGGCGGTGACCCGGATCCAGCCGGCCTTGTAGACCAGCAGGGTCGCGCCCGAGACCGCCATGGTGCCGAGCACCGCCTGGAACGGGGCGCCGCTCCACCGGCTGTTGTACATCTCGCTGATCACGCCGAGGAAGACGCCCTCGAAGGCGGCGTATCCCAGGATCAGCGCGGGGGACGGGGTGCGCTTGAAGCTCTGCACCAGCGCCAGGACCATCGCGATCAGCGCGGCGCCGATCGCGAGACCGAAGCTGCCGGACGAGACCGGCAGCAGGGTCCAGGCGAGGACGGCACCGACGGCGACCACGCCGAGCGTGGTGGCCGAGCGCAGGACGACATCGTCCATCGTCATCCGGCCGGTGGTGGCCGGGGCCTGCGGCGGGGCGCCGTACTGCTGGTCCTGCTGGGCGTAGGGGTTCGTCGCGTACGGGTTGCCGCCCTGGGCGTAGGGGTTGCCCGGCGCGTACCCGGCCTGCGGCGCGGTGTTGAAGCCCGCGTAGCCGTTGTCGCGGCTGAACCCCCGTCGCGAGAAGACCGGGTTGCTGCTCCTCATTTCACTCCTCCATGGCCGCCCTGCGCGGCCTTGGCTGCAAGAGTAATAGGTTGGCAAAGGATTGACCCTAGTACCTAGGGAGGATCTTTCCCAGCCGTGCTGCGCAACACGCTATCGGGCGGCCTCATTCCCGGCCATGGAGGGCTCCGTTCCATGACGGTTCCGCTACTCGGGCGAAACCGGCCGGAGACAGACCGCACTGGGCCGGTCGTGGCAAGGCGCCCTAGGTCTGGTCGGTGGCGTCCGGTGCCGCGGCGGCACGGGCGCGGTGGGCCGCCACGCGTTCGCGGGTCGCGCAGCGGCGGGAGCAGTAGCGGCGTTCGGGGCCGCTGCCCTGCGTGATGAAGACGTTGCGGCAGGCGGGCGACGCGCAGACGGCGCCGGGCGGCCGCTGGCGGTCCCAGACGAGGACGGTCAGGGCCATGCAGGACGAGGCGAGGAACCACTCGTCCCAGGGGCCGTCGTCGGCGCGGTCGAGGTGCGGGTGCCAGGGCGTGCCGCCGCCGTGCGAGGTGAGCCGGAGCCGTCCGGTGTGCGCGCGCAGGAGGCGGTTGAGCGCGGCGGCGGCGGCATCGGTGTCCGCGGCGGCGAAGACCTCCCGCAGCCGAGCGGCGGCGACCCGCATCCGGTCGACGTCCCGAGGCGTCAGGTCGAGGGGGCCGTCCTCGCCGTGGGCGCGGAGCACCCGGGCGACGGCGGCGGGGTCGGGGGCGTCCGGGGTCAGCGTGTTGACCAGGGCGGCGGTGCGGCGCGCCGTGCTCAGCACGGAGTGCCGGGTGGACCAGTCGTCGGGGGTGTCGGACACCCGCCGACTGTAACGCATATTGAGAAGTTTTGGGTTACCTGCGTAACGTCTCACGAATGACAAAGCGTTACGTGACGCGTGGCCGGGCCCGCCGCGGAACGGCCGCGACAACGACCTGGGCGACAGCCTGGGGAGCGGTTTGGGGAACGGCATGGGGAGCGGCTTGGAAAACGGCGTCCCATCACGCCGGGGCGCTGGCGGCCCGCACCGGGGACGAGATGTCGGGGCCCGCGCTGATGCTGGCGGGGCTCGCCCTGACCGGTTCGGCCGCCGCCGGTGCCGCGCTGCTCGCGGGCATCACCGTCGCGGCGGCGGTGGGCGGCCCGCTACTCGGCGCGCTCCTGGACCGGGCGGCGCGGCCCGGCCGGCCGCTGGCCGCGGCGCTCGCGCTGTACGCCGCCGGTCTGGCCCTGGTCCTGCTGGGGCTCGGCCGGCTCCCGTTCGCCGTCAGCGTGCTGCTCGCGGTGGTCACCGGGCTGCTCGGCCCGGCGCTGTCCGGCGGCTGGACCGCCCAGCTGCCCCACGTCGTACCGGCCGGCCGGCTGCCCCGGGCGAACGCGCTCGACGCCATGACGTTCGGCGCGGCGAGCCTGGCCGGGCCCGCCCTCGCGGGCGGCACGGCGGCGGCACTGGGTGCGCCGACGGCCGTCCTCGTCGCTGTGGCGCTGATCGGTGCGGCGGTGCCGGCGGCGTGGCTGCTGCCCGCCCGTCCCGGTGCGGCACACGGCCCGCGGGCCGCCTCCCCGTCCGTCGGCATCACGGCCGGCATGCGGGCCGTGGTGGGCAGCCGCCGGCTGGCCCGGGCCGCTCTCGTCTCGGTCGTCTGCTGCGTCGGGCAGGGCATGCTGACGGCCTGTCTCCCGCTGCTCGGCGCACGCGTCCTCGGCGGAGCCGGCCGCGGCACGGCGCTGCTGTCCTGCGCGGCGGCCGGCGCCCTCGCCGCCAACGTCCTGCTCGCCCGTTTCCCGCGCGCCGTGACCCCCGATACGATCCTGTGGACCACCGCCCTGATCCAGGCGTCCGCGCCGGCCCTGGCCGCGCTCTCGCTGACCGCGTCCGGCGGCCCGGCGCTGCTGGTGACGGCGGCGATCGTGACGGGACTCGCCGAAGGTCCGGCGCTGACCGCGCTGTTCGCGGTGCGCCACCAGGAGGCGCCGGGCCATCTGCGCGGCCAGGTCTTCACGACCGGCGCCAGCCTGAAGATCACCGCGTTCGCCCTGGGCGCGGCCCTCGCCGCCGTCCTGCCGCCCCGCTCCCTCGCCCTCACCCTGACCCTGGCGGCGGCCACGTCCGCGGCGGCGGCCCTGGCGTACATCGCCCTCCAGGACCGGGCCCATAAAGCCCCGTCGGACTCCGCCCGCTGACCGGCGAACGGGCCGACGGACCGGCTCCGGGGGACGGCCGGCGCAGAACGCACGGGATTTCCCGGATAAAGCTCCGCACGGCGGGGAGGACAACCCCGGGGCACACGCGGCCGAGGCCGCCCGGTGCGAGGTGGGTCAGGAGGGGCCGTGGCTCAAGGGTCGGGTGGGAGCCGGTGAGCGCACGGCCGCGCCGGGCCGGTGCGCGGGCGCGGTTCGCCGGGAAGGTCGCGGGCGGGGTGGCCCTGGCGGCCGTGACGGCGCTGCTCGCCGTCCTCGGGTACGGGTTCGCACGCAGCGGACTGGACGGGCTGCACGAGGCCTCCGCGGTCGCGGCGCACGGCCAGTCGGTCGACGGGACCGTCCTGGCGAAGGACGAGGTGGCCGGGCCCCAGGGAAGCCGCACCAAGCGGATCGAAGTGCGCTTCACCACCGCCGACGGGACCCCGTACCAGTTCTGGGAGGGCGGCGACGCGGACGTCGGCGACACGATCCGCGTCCACTACCTGCCGGGGCGTCCCGAGACGGCGAGCACGCACTCCGCGACCGGCAACCGGGTGGGGTACGGCATGCTCGTCCTGCTCGGGCTCGCGCTCATGATCTTCATGCCGCTGCCGGCCCTCAGACTCGGCCGGGAAGCTCTCCGCGGCATCCGACGGGCGCGGCGCCAACGGGCGGCAGCGTACTGACACCGCCTCGGTCCGGGGTGTCAGTGGGCTCCCCGTTGCTCCAGGGCCGACCGCAGGCTGCGCAGGGCGTAGTACACACGGGACTTGACCGTGCCCTGGGGGACGCCCAGGTCCTGGGCCGCCTGATGGGTGGTGCTGTCGGCGAAGAAGGTGGCCTCAAGTGCCTCTCGATGGGCCGGAGTCAGGGAGTTCAGTGCGTCGTGCAGGACGATGGACGACAGCATGCGGTCGATGTCGTCCGCCTCGGCGCCCAGGTCGGTCAGCCAGGTCGCGCCGCTGACTTCCTGAGGCCTGGCCATCTTCGTGCGGTGGGCGTCGATGACGAGGTTGCGGGCCACCCGGAACATCCACGGGCGTACCGCCATGCCCTCGTCATCGACCAGGTTCTGCTTGCTCCAGCAGCGCAGCAGCGTCTCCTGGACGATGTCCTCCGTCCGGTGCGTGTCCCCGCCCAGCATGCGCAGCACATACGCGTAGAGCGCCGGGCCGTGTTCCACGTACAGATCACGCAGCGCGCGCTCCTCGGGGGATATCGCGCCTGCCGAGCCTATGACCATCACGTTCATCGTGTGCTCCTGCTCCTTGGGATGACCGGCCCCCAGTGGGGTTTCGCGGGCCGGGGCCTTCGGGGCAGGGGAGTGTTCCGATGCGTGTTCCACGTTCGGTTGACGGTCGTTGTACGGCGCCGTGGACCCGCTGGTCGCCGTGCTCCTGGCGGCTGCCGCGCCGTGCTCGGCCCGCCTCAGGCCAAGCTCAAGGCGTCCTCAAATCGCTCTGGACGTACGCCTCCAGCTCGGCCACGTGGCCGCGCACCCGGTCCGCCAGTTCCGTGTGGCCCGGCGGCAGTCGGCCCTTGCTGTGCAATCTGTCCCACATGTGCAGCAGTTCGTAGCCGTGGACCGCCGCCGCCCTGTCGTCCTCCAGGCGCTGCCAGGCCGCCGCCGCCCTCGCCACGTCCTCCGGGGCGCGGTGGTCCCCCGCGCCGCAGCGGATCCTCGCCACGGTCAACGCCAGGACCGTCGCGGCTCGGTGGTCGCCGCGCAGGTGGGCCAGGTACGCCTCCACCGACCGCGCCTCCAGCGCGTGCGGGTGCCGCGCGCCCGACCTGCTCGTCACGCTCTCGCTCAGCGCCGTCGCGTCCGCGTACGCCTCGTCCAGTCGGCCCGTCCGCGCCAACTCGTTGATCTTCGCTATGCGTTCGGCCAGGTCCTTCGACACGTCCACGGCCGGTGGCGGCGCCGCTGACCCGGCCGCTGCCACCCTTGCCCGTGGCGGGGGCGGTGCCGCGTGTGCCGCCGCCGTCGCCCTGGCCCGGGCTACCGCCTGCGCTATCGCCGACCTCTGGGAAGGCCCCGGCTCCGGCCCCGGCTCCGGCTCCGGCCCCGGCTCCGGCCCCGGCTCCGGCCCCGGCCCCGGCTCCGGCTCCGGCTCCGGCTCCGGCTCCGGCTCGATCGTCCCTGGCGGTTCGTCCTCCGGCATCAGGACCCTGCTCGAACCGTCCGGTGACACCTCCAGGACGAAGTACGTGGCCCCTGCGGTGTCGTTCACCGTGGCCTGCACCGGGGTGCCGTGGACCTCCGCGTGGCGCTGGAGTTCGTCCAGTACCGCCTCGTGCATCGAGTCACCCGGTGCGGCCACGACCGGGCGGCCGTCGATCTCCGCCCGGCCCTCGTCGGAGATGTGCACGTCGAAGCGGGTCATGGGCGGCCTATCGCCCATGGGGTCGTCTCCCTGGACTCCGTCGGGGTGGGGGTCACGCCGGGGGTGGCGCCGGCCGGGGGCGCGGCCACGCCCGCGTACTTCGCGAACTGGGCGCGCACCTCGGCGACATAGCCCAGGGCCTCGTTCGTCTGCGGTACGCCCTTGGCCTCCAGCACCGCGTCCATGCCGACCTTGTACGCCGCCAGGGTGAGGTCGAGGACATTGCCGTCGGCCTTGGCCGTGTCGAGCGCGTTCTGCGCCTCCTTGGCCAGGTCGCACATGTAACGGCCCTGCGCCCGGATCGAGTCCGTGTCGTCCTCGGCGGAGACCTTGCCGTTGTCGTCGTCGTCCTTGCCGTACTTCTCGAAGACGGCGGGCGGCAGCTGGGAGATGCCCTTCTCGCCGTCGGGCCGACCATCTTGGAGTCGTATCCGGACGCGAACTCGATCTGCGAGACGATGACGACCGGGCCGATGGTGTCGCACTCCTTGCCGGCGTCCTCGATGGGCTGCACCAGGTCCTCGGGGACGGTGCTCTCCTCCAGCGGGTCCTTGCCGTCGCCCTGCATGATGCGCACCACGTCGTTGGCGATGGCCTCGTTGTCGGCGTCGCTGTGGCTTCCGCCGCCCCCGCCGAAGAGCAGGATCAGCGCGATGAGCGGGGCCAGCAGCACGCCGAGCCCACCGAAGATGATCACCACGACGGCGCCGCCCACCAGGACCACCGGCAACAGCATGCAGCCGAAGCCCAGAGCGGCCACCGAGGTGTTCCGTACGGTCTTCGCGACGCTGCCCTCACCGCCGTCGCCGCCCTTGTCTGCCATGTCCGCGCTCATTCGCGCCCGCCTTCTTCCCCTCACCTTGAACCGCTGCGCCCGGACGGCCCGTTGTGCTGTCCACCGAGCCCGGGACATCAAACGGCGCTCGGGGCAAAGAAGTTCAAACCGGTGGAAACCACATGAGTCAGAGCAGCGGACAGATGAGTCAGCAGGGGGGCGGGGCGCGCATGGGTACTCCTTCGATGACGCCGCCGGGGCCGCAGTCCTGGGTGCGCGGGCCCACATCCGGCCGCTCGGCGCCGGCTTCACCGGCGCCCCCTGCCCCCTCCTCGCCGGCGACGACACCCACGCCGTCACCGGCTCCGGCTCGCGCGACGCGCGCGACGCCTCGTACGGCGCCCGCTCCTGCCGCGGCCCCGCGTCCGGCCGCCGCCGCGCCGGCGCCCGCTCCCCCGCGGACCGTCGCTCCCCCGACCCGCTCCTCTCCTGCGTCCCCACCCGCGCGCCGCGCGTCCGGCGACGCCGGCTGGGGTGAGCCCCGGCGGCCCCGGACCACCGGACGGGCGCAGGGGCAGGGACGCGCGCGGACGCGGGCGCGGGACGAGATCGGGTGGGTCAAGGCGCACGGCGGTGCCGGGGCGTCCTCGCTGTGCGAACTGCTCGGCGGGGTCGACGTGGGAGCCCGCTGGCCGGAGCCCGCCCGGGGCGAGCCGGGCCGGATCGTGCTGGTCGGCCGGACCAGTGCGCGCGGTCTGCGGGCCGTGTCCCAGGCGCTGGGCGCGCTGCGCGACGGCGGCGCCCCGCAGGGGCTCGACCTGCTGGCCGTGGTGCTCGTCGCCGACGCCCCGGGGCGGCTGCCGCTCGGTCTGCTGCGCCGTATCCGGGTCATCCGGTCCGCCGTCCATGTGCACCGGGTGCCGTGGATCCCGGCCTGGCGCACGGGCGGCCGGCCGCGGACCCTGCCCCGGCAGCTCAGCACCCTCGCCCAACTGGTGGGCGCCGACATCCAGCGCGAGGAATCCCCGTCATGAACCGTCTGCCGCCGCACGCGTATCTGCTGGCCGACTCCTTCAACCCCAACGCGAACGGGGAGACCACCGACATCCTCGGGATGCTCGCCTGGTGCGCCACGGCCGCCGGGGTCGGCGGACTGATCATCGTCGGCATCCAGATGGCCGTCCAGCTGCGCCGGGGTGATCCGGGAGAGGGCGGCGAGCACTACCGCGGTGTCTTCTTCGTCGCCCTGGCCAGCCTCCTCGCCACCTGCGCGGGACCGCTCGTCGCCGCCCTCGGGGACCTGTCGCTCCACTGACCCGCGGCGGGACGCCCCCGCCTCCCTTGCGTACCGCCCGCCTTCCCTACCGCTCACCACCCGCGTCCGCCGCCCGGCGGACGCCGACCCACCCGGAGAATCCCCGATGTCCTCCTCACTGCTGTACAAGACCTCCACCCTGCTCGCCTCGGAGGTGCCCAACCCGACGCGGGAGGCGCCCAGCGAGCTGACCGACAAGGTCAACATCGTGCTCGGCATCGCCGCCTGGGCGGGTACCGCCGCCGGTGTCGCCGGTGTGCTGATCACCGGCGCGATGATGGCCATCTCCCTGAAGCGCGGCGAGAGTTCGGAGCACATGAGCCGCCTCGGCATGGTGCTCGGCGGCTGTGTGCTGGTGGCCACCGCGGGTCCGCTGATCTCGTTCGTCTTCAACTGAACGGGCGGCCTTCGCGATGTTCACACGCAGGCAGCGGCGGACCGATGATTCCGAGCCGTACTGGCGGCAGCGCGGCTGGCAGTTGTCCGCCGGGTTCCTCGCCGTCGCCGTCGTGCTGGGCGGGTTCGCCGCGCTGGCCTCCGGCGGGGACGGCCGCGCAGGCGCCGCGGCCTCACCCGGCCCGCTGTCCGGCGCCCTCACCGAGGACGGCCGGCCCCAGGGCTGCCACACCGACGACAGCGCCGGTGTCACCCTGCCGAAGGCCGCGCCCAAGGACATCGACTGGCGCATGATCGGCGTCGTACGGGTGCCCGTCTCCGCGGCGGCCGGACCGACGCACGACGACGGCACACCCTGGTGGTGTTTCGCGCACACCGCCACCGGCGCGGTGCTGGCCGCCCATGTCATCACGGCCCAGATGGGCGAGTCCGGCTGGCGGACCGTGGCCGCGGAGCAGCTGGTACCGGGGCAGCCGCGCGACATGTTCGTGTTCCGTCGCTCCACCGTCGGGGACTCCGTCTCCGCGAACACGACGGACACATCGGCCGTCTCCACGTACGTCGGCTTCTCCGTGCCCTCGTACACGGGGAGCACGGCGCGGGTGAACCTGCTCATGCGGACCACCCAGGGCTATGCCGCGACCACCGTCAACCTCCGCTGGGACAAGGGCGACTGGAAGATCGTGCCGTTCAGCGACGGGTCCCTGTACGCACAGGTGCAGTCGGTGCAGAACACCCGCGGCTATCTGCTCTGGGAGGTCTGACATGCAGTGCTCGCAAGGCACCGGGGTGCCCGTCCTGGACGCGCTGGTCGGGTTCTTCAGCTTCCTGGGCGACCCCATCGGAACCATCATGAACGCCATCGCGGACTTCGTCCTGGCGGCCGCGATCACCGTGTTCGGAGCCCTGGCCACCGCCATACCGACCCTGTCGAGCGTCCAGTCGTCACAGAAGATCAATCAAGCCTCGCAATGGCTCGTGGTCTATATGGCGGTGGGCTCACTGCTCTTCGCCGCCTGCCGGATGGCGGTCGAGCGACGCGGCGACGCGGGCCGCACCGCGCTCAAGGGGATCCTCCGGGTCGTCCTCGTCTCCGGCGGCGCCACCACCCTCGTGTCGGCGGCGGCCGGCCTCTCGGACCGCTACTCCGACCACCTGTTCAAGGCGGGGGCGCAGGAACAGCTCGACCACATCGGCCAGTGCACGGACGGCGGCGGCATCCAGGCGTTCCTGCTGATGATCCTCGCCTTCCTGCTGCTGATCTCCGGGATCATCCACACCATCCTGCTCTACATCCGGCTCGGTGTGATGATCCTGCTGCTGGGCACCCTGCCGCTGGCCGCCGCCGCCTCGATGACCGAGTGGGGCGGCGGCTGGTGGCGCAAGCACCTCGGCTGGATGATCGCCTGGCTGCTGTACAAGCCCGCCGCGGCCCTCGTGATGTACGGCGGCGCGGTGATGCTCAACTCGGACGACCCCGTCAGCGTCAACGAACGCATCGCCGGGATCGGCGTGATGCTGCTGGCCGCCGTCTCGCTGCCCGCGCTGCTCAAGCTCATCGTGCCCGCCACCGCCGCCCTCGGCGGCGCCGGTGCCGTCTCCGGCGCGATGTCGACGGCCGGCGGCGCCCTCGCCTCCGGTGCCCGCTCGCTCGGCGGGGGCCTCAGCGGCGGCGGCAACAGCGGTCGGACCGGCGGCGCCGGCCCCTCCGGGGCGTCCGGGACGACCGGCGGCAGCGGTTCCGGCGGGACGTCCGGACGCGGCGGCCCGGCCGGGGCCGCGGGGACGGCCGGCTCTTCCGGCGCGAACGGTACGAGCGGCACGGGCCGTTCCGGGCCCGCGGGCGCCGGAGCCGGCGCCGGCGGAGCGGGATCGAGCGGTGCGGCAGCGGGCGCGGGCCGGGCGGCAGCCGCGGCCGGCCCCGTCGGCGCGGCCGTCGCCGCCGCGGCCACCGCCGCCAAGATCGTGGGCCGGGCCGCGTCCGGCTCACTGGACGGCGCCGACGGCGACCGGGGGCACAACTCCTGACGTCCGTCCGCGCCGTGACCGCCGCGCAGCCCCTTTGCGCCTCCCGTGAACGGCCGCCGGGCTCCCGACCCCCAAGGGAGCCCGGCGGTCCCGCGCACCACCCCCACCCTCGGTCCCCCGCACAAGGGGTACGAAAGGAGCCCGGACCCTCATGTCCGCAGAAGCCGTCACCCATCCCACCTACGGCAATTGGCGCCGGCCACGGCGGCCGGGGCTCGGGCCGCTCGGGCTCGTCGGCACCATCGGTGTCTTCGGCGGGCTCGTCATCACCCTGCTCGCCTCGCTGATCTCCCTGTACGTCGCCCTGGTGATCGCCGTACCGATCGCGCTGTTCCTGGCCCCGCTCGCCGTCCGCACCCAGGACGGGCGCAGCGTCTACCAGTTGGTGGCGCTGCGGATCGGCTGGTGGCGCCGCAAGGCCAATGGCTCGCACCTGTACGTCTCCGGCCCGTTGTCCGCCCGCCCGGGTGGCCGGTTCCGTCCGCCGGGCCTGCTCAACAAGGTGACCGCGAACGAGGGCCAGGACGCCTACGACCGGCCGTTCGGCGTGCTGCACCACCCGAACCGCAACCTCTACACCATCGTCCTGGCCTGCGAACCGGACGGCGGTTCGCTGGTCGACGCGGACCAGGTGGACGTCTGGGTGGCGCTGTGGGGCGAGTGGCTGGCCCGGCTCGCCCACGAACCCGGGCTGCGCGGCGCCTCCGTGATCGTGGAGACCGCCCCCGACCCGGGCACCCGGCTCGCCCACGAGGTGCTGCCGGGCCGTACCGCTTGATGAACGAGCGGGCCGCGTCGGGGTTGGAGGTGATCAGGGTGGGCGGCAGGCGGAACCCAGCCGCCGCCGCGGCGGCGAGACCGGAGGGTTTGAACTCGGCGTCGCCGATGCGGTGCGGATGGTTCACGTACAGGCAGCCGGGCAGGGAGGCCATGACGCCGCCGAGCCCGTAGCGGGCCTGCGTGACCGCGAAGCGGGCCGTTTGCTCATCGAGATGGGGGAACGTGAATCCGGACGGGCGGCGGTAGTACAGCGACCGCGCGTGCGAGAGGTCGGCCGTACGGGACGGCGTGGTCAAAGTGCCCGCGACGCCGTCTTCGGTGGTGATGGTGGCCGCGAACGACAAGGTGGCGGGGAAGTCCCCGGAGTCGAACCGCACGACCGGGACACCCCGGCCGTGCAGTTCGTCAATCACCAGGTCGGTCGTGGGGTCGTCCGTGTTGGTCACGACCAGGACCGGACCTGTGGGCGTCATTGGTCGTTGTCGTTCCCGGTGTCCTGGTCACCGCCGCCGCCCCCGCCCGGACCGGAGCCGTCGGACGGGTTACCGGTGTTGGTGGCCGGGTTCGTGCCGGTGCTGGTGCCGTGGCCAGGCATCATCACCGGCTGTCCGGCCGCGTCAAAGTACCGGGCGGTCTGGGTGACCGGGTCGAGTTCGACACGGGCATAGCCGGGCGCGAACGCGGGGTAGGGCGCCATGCGGCGCAGGCCCCACGGTACGGGTGTGTAGCGGCCGGACGGCAGCGGTGTCCCCGTCGGAAGCCGGTCAGAGTGTGCGAACAACATCGTCTCCTTGTCTGTCGGCTGTGCGGCACTTGCAGGCCCGGTCAGGGCGAAGTGGAGCAACGAGGCGGCCCAGCGGACGTTCAGCCGGGACGTGGGGCCCACCCGGGGCGGGGCCACGCGGGCGGGATGGGTGCCACGCGATGAGGTGCGGCCGGGCCCTCAGGCGACCGCTGTCAGCTCCGCGACCCGGGCGAACTCCTCCTCCAGGCGGTCGCGTCCGAGGGCCGCGAACTCGCGGTCCAGGTCCGCCGGTGTCACTCCGCGGAGTTCCACCATGGTGCGGACGGCCCGGACCCAGGGAGCCCACTCCGACCCGTACTTCACCTGCTCCATGTGACACCCCGGGATCGGCTGAAGCGTCACAGGGTGGTGGAGGGGACCGACCACACCCCACGCGGGCACACGCCTCGCCCACGCCGCCACGAACCGCCCACCCCGCAAGGCGTGGCAGAGCTGGATGGAGACCCCGGCGCACGGTACGCACACCGGCGGACTCGTCGTACGCTCCCCCTCCCGGACCGCGCCGACGCTGTCCCGCAGGAGAAACAGATGCGGGCCGTGCGGGTCCGCCGGCATGCGGGAGCAGACCTGGCACATCATGTTCAGCATCGCCCGACGCTGCCGGTACGGATGGACGTTCCGCAGCTGCGGGCTGCCCCGGCGCCGCTTCGGCCGCAGGGCGTACCTAGCCCACAGCACACCGAAGCTGTCCCGGTCGTACGGCGTTTCATCCGGGTACGCGATTCCCGGGACCATGCGGCGGCGGACGATCGGACACGACAGGAGCCGTTCCTCACTCCATCCGGCGATGTACGGGACAACACCTGGCGGTGCCGGAGGCAACACGATCGAGAACCTTTCTTTGTGGAGAAGAGGGTGGCGGCCCGCCGGCCCCCGCTGGGGAGAGTCGGGAGCGGGAAACCGGCGGGCACCTGGGGGGCTCCGGTCACTCCCTGGGGCGCGAGCGACCGGAGCCGGTCATGAGGTCAGCGGCCGATACCGGCCACGAGGGCACCCATGAGGACGGCCAGGACCAGCGCGTAGACGAACTGGCCCTTCGGACTGTCCGGCCTCATACGCATCGCCGCCGCTCTTCCCGAGCAGTCGCGGCTGAAGCGAGGTGGGCCTCCAGGCGCACGCCACCAGACGTGACCTCGGTGCAGACCAGGCCCCCCGTCTCCGGCTGGCGGCGCGGGATGAGCAGTAGCCCGCGGCTCGGACGCCCAACTGCTGGGCTGCGCTCGGCCGTGTCGGTCTTCACGGGGTTCCTCCTCTGCGGCTCGGGGCGTGCAGTCATGGCCAATCTGCGAGCGGACCAGGCGGTGAGCCTTGCGGCACGGGTCGCAGGCGTACAGGCCACGCGTGGCCGAGCCAGAGCCTGCGTCGTCTATCTGGATCAGTTGGATGCCGTCGGCGAACCGCTTGCACCACGAGCGCAGGGCACGCCTGGTAGTCGCCTGCACGGTCATCCTTGGCCCCAGTCGGCGAGGTGCAGCAGTTCCCTGTGGGTCGAGCAGGCGCGGGGGCCACGGCAGGTGGAGCAGGCGCGGGCGTGAAGGTCAGCGACCCGGCGGGCTTCAGCACGCACGCACATCGTGCAGCCGCGCGGGTACCAGCAGGCGCCACTCTCAGTGCCGGGCCGCCGCCGCGGGCCCAGGCTCACAATGGCGCCGACGGTCAGGGCGGCAGCGCACCAGACGCACGCCCGACCGCAGACCTGATCCTCGGTCAGGTCGCGGATCGGCTGCAGCGGTAACAGCTGGACTGCCTCCACGGTCGCGGTGATTCGTCTCACACCCGCGACCGTAGAAGCAGCCCGGCAGAGGGAACAGGCACGTTCCGTGGCCGGTGTGGAGCCGGTCACCCCACAACAGACACGGAACGTGGCCCTTCTACTGAGTGCCGAAGAACGCAGCCAGATCCCGCTGCTTCGACGTCAGCCGACGCTGCCTGCTCTTCCCCAGCACGTCATGGAACGTATCCGCTGCCATCCGCTGATGCCGCAACCACTCCGGCGTCTCGTCCAGCAACGACCACAAGATGTCCGTCGCCTCATCAGGACGCCGCAACATCGCATGCGCCTGAGCCACATCCAGCAGATGCCGACGCATGAACAGACGCCCCTTTCGGTCCGATGGCGCCGGCATACGCTCCGACAGCCTCAGCACTCGATCCGGCTTCTCCGCCACCAGTTGGTTCTCGATGCCCTGGAAGGCCACCGTCCGCCAGTCGAACCGTCCCCAGGACGACTCCGCAACTGCCTGTCTGCCGCCGAGCGCGGTGCCCGCGGTACGGCCAAGCCTCAGAATCTCCCGGGCTTCCTGCGGCCGGTTGTTGCGGGCCGCCGCGGCGCTTCCGTGCACCAGCAGCTTCCCCCACGCTCCTAGGGAGTGCCGAGTTGCTCGGGAGATCCGAGGCTCGACAGCGTCCGCAGTCGCGACGCTCACCTGTTCCGCCTCATCGAGACGCCCCTGCCGCATCAGCAGCCAGCCCTGCTGATACACAGCCGCAGCGACTCCGCTCATGTCGCCGATCCGGGCCGCGTCCTCGATGGCGTCCCGCAGCGCGGTCTGTGCGAGGTCGTAGGCACGCACCTGGGTGAGGTAGCGGCCGGCCATCTGAAGTACGTCGGAGCGGATCCCGATCGCTTCGGTGTGCTCGGGGCCGTTGTCGAAGTGCTTGACGGCAGAGTGGGCGGCGTGGACGAGGAAGGGGAGGAAGGCGGCGACGTGGCCGTAGTTGTCACGGTGGTAGGCGGTGGCAACTTCGGCCGCTGTGGCACGCAGCCTTTTGAGGTCTGGCTCTACCTGGAGGGTGGGGGTAAGGCGCCCGGTGTAGGTGATGGGTGGAGCGATGGCCTGCCGCAGGGGCATGAGGTCGATGTTGTCGTCGTCGCCGCGGGTGGTGGCGTGGGGGCCGCCTGGGTCGAACAGGGCGGAGGTGCGGACATGGAGGGCGCGGGCGAGTGCGTGATAGGTGTCGAGGCGGGCGGTGCCGCCGCGTTCGAGCTTCTTCACAACTCCGAGGCTGAGTCCGGCCTGTTCAGCGAGACGTTCTTGGGTGAGTCCGCTGGCGAGTCGGAGTTCTTTGAGTCGATCGCCTGGGCGCGTGGGCGTGGTGTCTGTGAGCTCGGGCATAGTGGACTCCCGTCCTGAACTGGACACTCAGAACGCTACTCCTCTGGACCCGCTAGAGGTTGCGGTAGCGCCCTCTGATTCAGCGCCTGGCGCCTGGTCAGAAGGGTGCTTCCGTTGTTGGCGCCCAGGCATGATGAGAGGGCCCCGCCGCCCGAAGGCAGAGGCGTGGTGGGATTCGGTCCCGCATTACGCCGGTTGGGGCCCGCGTTGTGCGCTTGAAAGGTGAAGTATCGGCGGCCCGCACAGCGAAAGTCTTAGGGGGCATAAGCGGTTGAGTAGGTACGGTCTTCCGCGCCGTCGGTTCCCCGCACCGCGCACGGAACTCGATGCTCCCGGCCCCACTTCGCTCGGCCCGTGCCACCCCGGCGTCGGCATTCTTCCGCTTTGCCGTTTATGCCATGCCGGAGCGGGTGCCGAGTTGTGCCCACCCGACGCCAGTAGGCAGGGGGCGTAGGCGGGCGTGCGCCGCTCGCACTCCCCGTACGGCAGGGGCCGCTGGTGGCCGAGCGGAGTGCGGGTGTGTATGTGAGTCTGGTGTGCATGTCGATCATCGCAACCGTCGTGGTGCTGCTCATCGCCGCGATCCACGTCTACGTTCTGGTCCTGGAGATGTTCTTGTGGACCGGTCCGCGGGCCCGGGCCGCCTTCGGGACCAGCGTCGAGTTCGCCTCCGAGACGAAGGCACTCGCGGCCAATCAGGGGCTGTACAACGGTTTCCTCGCCGCCGGGCTGGTGTGGGGTGTGGTGGCGTCCGACCCGGTGGGCTTCCAGGTGGAGGTGTTCTTCCTGACGTGCGTGGCCGTGGCCGGTGCGTACGGTGCCGCCACGGCCAGCCGGAGAATCCTCTTTGTGCAGACCGTTCCGGCACTGATCGGCCTGGGACTGGTGCTGGCCGCCCGCTGAGCGATGCCCGGCGAGGCGGGAGATACTGACGGCCCGTCAGTGATGGGTGGTGCCTCGGCTGTTGCCTGGTGGCGTCTGCGCTAGATGGACCAGCTCAGCAGCGGATCGCTGACACACCGCCGCGAACCAGGCCAGACCACCCCGGCGTAACGACACCACGCACCGGCTCGCCCAGCGCCCGGCACTCGTCGGGCAGGTCGGTCTTGCAGGGCTCGCGCTCGCTCATGGCGACCAGCCCAGCACACCCATGGCCGCAGTGCAGAAGCAGAGTCTTCGCGATCACGGAGAAACTTCACGGGTATGGAAGGCGCGGCGGACGGTCTCGGCCAGGGCGTGCTTTCGGCGCTCGTGGTCCGGTGGCGGGGTGTCCTGCGCGGTGCCGGAAGGGCCCACATCCGACCAGGTCAGCGCCATGGACGTCACCAGCGCGAGAAGATCCTCCGCCTGCAGCGATGACACGACTCGCCCGTCGCGCTGGGCCTGCGTGATGGCCTGTAGCTTGCCGCCCGTCTCCGGTGCTGCGGTCGCGGTGTTCGTGGGCGTGACTCCCTCCAGCCGGGCCCAGGCGGCAAGCCTGATCAGTTCCGGTTGCGCGAGAGCGGCTTCGTAGAGCCCCGTGGCGTACTGGGCGAGGTCGTCGGCAGTGAAAGGGACCGAGTCGACGACGGTTTGGGAGTGGGTGCGGAAGACGGCGTCGAAGAGGCCGAGCTTGTCACCGAAGTAGGCGTACAACCGAGCCTTGTTGATACCCGCGGCCGCCGCGATGCGGTCGACGCGGGCACCCGCGATGCCGTGGGCCGCGAAGTCGGTGGTTGCGGCGTCCAGCAGGCGGCGGCGGGTGTCTTCACTCTTGGGGTACGGCACAGCCTCATCATACAAACCAGTTAGTTTTCATCCCGCCCTCTGGTGATGTATACGTGAAAACGAACTAGTTAGTTTCTGCAATCGGATTGGTTCGTTGCATGACTGTGCACGCGTATGCGGTGGAGCGGGCAGGCGCCCCTGTGCAGGTGCGTCAGTACGAACCGGAGCCGCTGGGACCTCTTGAGGTGGACATCTCCGTGACCCACTGCGGGGTCTGCCACACCGATATCGGCATGATCGACAACAGTCACGGGATCTCACGGTTCCCGGTGGTGGCGGGGCATGAGGCTGTCGGGGTGATCACGGCATTGGGTGACGCCGTGGACCACTCCCGCCTCGCTCTGGGACAGCGTGTGGGAATCGGCGCGTACGCGGGGTCGTGCTTCGCCTGCGAGTGGTGCATGACCGGCCGCCAGCACCTGTGCCCGGCCGGCGACGCAACCGTCTTCCGCGGCGACCGCGGCGGGTTCGCCACTCAACTCCGCGCCAGCGACTGGCGGCATGTGCACCCGCTCCCGGACGCCATCACCTCCGAGCAGGCAGGGCCGCTGCTGTGCGCCGGTGCGACCGTTTTCTCGGCCATCGTGCGTCACGACGTCCGGCCCACAGACCGGGTCGCCGTCGTGGGTGTGGGCGGTCTGGGCCACCTGGCCATCCAGTTCCTGGCCAAGTGGGGCTGCCACGTCACCGCCGTCTCCAGGAGTGCCGAGAAGGCGGACGACGCCCGCCGTTTCGGCGCCCACGCGGTCGTCACCCCCGAAGACGGGTTCGAGGACCTGGCCGGCTCGTTCCACTTCGTACTGTCCACTGTCTCGGGTGATCTGCCGTGGGACACGTACCTCAACGCGTTGCGTCCTCAGGGAACCCTGTGCGTGGCCGGCGTCCCCGACAGCAGCTTCACCGTGCACCCGCTCAGCCTCCTGACGGGCGAGAGAAAACTCGCGGGAGGCCTCACGGGGACGCCCGCCGAGACCCGGCAGATGCTTGACTTCGCCGCGCGCCACGGGATCCGCCCCGCCACGGAGACATACCCGGTCTCCCGCATCAACGAGGCGCTCGACCACGTCCGCCGCGGTCGAGCGCGCTACCGTGCCGTCCTTGAGATGTGAGCGTCGTAGGCCACTGCCCTGCCTCCTCGCCGACACGGCGCCCGGCGATCCGTGGGAGCAAGCCGTCAAGGCCTGCCTGACCGTTCTGTGCCGCCGCGACGCCGGGCAGACGGTCGGCCGCCACCCGGCGGAACCGGTGACGGCCCATCCCGGACGGGAGAATGAACGGCCCCGGTTCGGTAGGCCGGCCGGCAACGAAGATTCGGCGGTGGCCGCGGGCCATGGCGTAGACCCTGCTCGCCGGCGGGAGCGACGAGCACCGCCACCTGCTGATCCGCCGCAGCCGCCCTGGCCTTCCTGACCGCCCTCGCCGCCGTCTTCGACCCCCCGGCCGTGTCAGCGGCGAAGCTGCTGCACTGGTCCAACTGGCGGCGACAACACCAGGAAACAGCCTGCCGCAGCCACTACCGACGACGCTCCGGCGACGAAGCGAATGGATAGATCACAAAACCGCACTGGAGTACTGACCCTTCTGCCGCCCCTGCGGCCCCGCTTGGCGGCAACCCCTGCGAAGTCGGGTCGGCACAGAGGGGGTTGGCGCGTCGTTCTCGTAGCGCCCGAAACTTTTCGGTGCGGCCTGCGCTCCCACGCGCGAGCTCCTTTGAGGGGGGAGCAGTTGAGCGCTTGTGGGTTTTCCGCGGCATCGGTTCCCGCGCCTGGCACCGGATCCGGTAGCGGTACTCGACGGCTTCCGGAGCGCACTTCGCGCGGCCCCGGCGTCGGCATTCTTCCGCTTTGCCGTCTATGCCATGCCGGGGCGGTGCCGAGTCGTGCTCCCGCGGTGCGCCAACTGTGCGCCGGAACCGGGAAACGGAAGCGGCGTCTGACAGGTGTTCGCGCTGGTCAGACGCCGTCGAGCGGGATGTGCCCGGAACCGGACTTGAACCGGTACGCCCGCGAGGGGCAGCGAGGTTTAAGCTCGCCGTGTCTGCATTCCACCATCCGGGCAGGCCGTGGCTCCGCTTACGAGGTCCCGAGCCTATCGGGATACCTCCCCCGAACAGCGGACGAGCGGACCGATGTTGTCTGATTTTATTGATGTCTGAGGGAGCATCAGCAAGGGGTACGGCCCATCCGCACTTGCCAATAGCGTGACGGCCGGTGGACACGCGCGTACGCGAAATGACGGAATTTCACCGTCCGGACCAGGGCGCCCCACCCGTTCGCGGCACGGCACCGCTCCACCCCCAGCGGCCACAGCGCTCCCGCTCTCGGGCACGGCGCCGCACCGCCCCCGCCCCAACAGCCGCAGCCCTCCCGCCTTCGGGCACGGCGCCGCCCCCCGTCGGCGGCAGCCCTCCTGCTTTCGGGTCGCCTCGCCGTCATCCCCAGGTATGACGCCGTCGGCTTCCCTCCGACCGAAGTCGGCCCCCGGAACCGGAACAGCGGCTGACTCCCTGGGCGCCGACGGCCAGGACGATGGAGACAGTCCCCACGAACGTCGTCGTCCCGACAGGAGAGCCCTCCCGTGACCACCACACCCATCGCCGCCGACCGGACCACCGCCGTGGCCGCGCGCGCCACGGAGTTGTCGAAGATCTACGGGCAGGGCGAGACCCAGGTGGTCGCCCTGGACCGGGTCTCCGTCGACTTCCGGCAGGCCGAGTTCACGGCGATCATGGGGCCGTCGGGCTCCGGCAAGTCCACGCTGATGCACTGCGTCGCGGGACTCGACACCTTCTCCTCCGGCTCCGTGCGGATCGGCGAGACCGAACTGGGTTCTCTGAAGGACAAGCAGCTCACCAAGTTGCGCCGGGACAAGATCGGGTTCATCTTCCAGGCGTTCAACCTGCTGCCGACCCTGACGGCGCTGGAGAACATCACGCTCCCGATGGACATCGCGGGCCGCAGGCCGGACAAGCAGTGGCTGGACACGGTGATCCAGATGGTGGGCCTGTCGGACCGGCTCGGCCACCGGCCCTCCCAGCTCTCCGGCGGCCAGCAGCAGCGCGTCGCCGTCGCCCGCGCGCTCGCCGCCAAGCCGGAGATCATCTTCGGCGACGAGCCGACCGGAAACCTCGACTCGCGTTCCGGCGCCGAGGTGCTGGGCTTCCTGCGCAACTCGGTGCGCGAACTGGGGCAGACCGTGGTGATGGTCACCCACGACCCGGTGGCGGCGGCCTACTCCGACCGCGTGGTGTTCCTCGCGGACGGACGCATCGTCGACGAGGTGTACGGGCCGACCGCGGACTCGGTGCTCGACCGCATGAAGCGGTTCGACGCCAAGGGCCGCACCAGCTGACCCCCGCCCCCACCACGGACTGAAGAGAACACCATGTTCCGCACTGCCTTGCGCAACGTACTCGCGCACAAGGCCCGGCTCCTGATGACCGTGCTCGCCGTGATGCTCGGCGTGGCCTTCGTGTCGGGGACCCTGGTCTTCACCAACACCATCACCGACGCCTACCAGAACAGCTCCGCCAAGGGCTTCGACGGCGTCGACGTCGCCGTCTCCGCCAAGTACCAGGAAGGCAAGGGCGACAAGCCCGGCGGCTACCCCGACCTGGCCCCGGCGCTGCTCGACAAGAGCGCCCGGGTGCCGGGCGCCGCCTCGGCCGTCGGTGTCGTCAGCGGCTTCACCGCCATGGCCGACAAGAACGGCAAACTGATCGGCAACGGCTGGCAGACCAACGGCGGCAACTACTGGGGCACCGACGACAGCCGCTACCCGCTGACCAGCGGCCACGCCCCGCGCGGCGAGAACGAAGTCGTCATCGACGCCAAGACCGCCGAACGCGCCGGCTACAAGGTCGGTGACACCGTCCGCCTGTCGATCGACGGGCCGGTCCTGAGCCCGAAGATCGTCGGCGTGTTCACCACCGACGACGGCAACGTCGCCGCGGGCGGCAGCCTCGCCCTGTTCGACACCCCGACCGCGCAGGAGCTGTTCGGCAAGGCCGGCGGCTACGACGAGATCGACGTACGCGCGAAGCCCGGCACCAGCCAGGCCGCGCTCAAGTCCCAGCTGGACAAGGCCCTGCCGAAGGACCTCGCGGAGACCACCACCGGGCAGGCCCGCGCCGACGAGCAGGCCCGGCAGATCGCCAACAGCATGAACGGCATGCGCCAGGGCCTGCTGGTCTTCGCCGGGATCGCGCTGTTCGTGGGCACCTTCATCATCGCCAACACCTTCACCATGCTGGTCGCCCAGCGCACCAAGGAACTGGCCCTGCTGCGGGCGGTCGGCGCCTCCCGCCGCCAGGTCACCCGGTCGGTGCTGATCGAGGCGTTCGTGGTCGGCACGGTCGCCGGGGTCTCCGGTCTGGCCGTCGGTATCGGCATCGGGGCCGGACTGCGCGCCCTGCTCGGCTCGTTCGGGGAGACCATCCCCGACGGTCCGCTGGTCGTCACGCCGGGCACGGTCGTGGCCGCCCTCGCGGTCGGTGTCGTCATCACCATGGTGGCGGCGTGGCTGCCGGGCCGCCGGGCCGCGAAGATCCCCCCGGTCGCCGCGATGAGCAGCCTGCACGCGCAGGCCACCACCAAGTCGCTGGTGCTGCGCAACACGCTCGGCGCCCTGTTCTCGGCGGCCGGTGTCGCCGTCGTGCTGGCCGCGACCACGATGAAGGGCACCGACGGTCAGGCGCCGATGGGCCTGGGCGCCGTCCTGCTGATCACCGGCGTGTTCATCCTTACCCCGCTGCTGTCCCGCCCGCTGATCGCGGCGGCGGCCCCGGTGCTGCGCGTGTTCGGGGTGTCGGGCAAGCTGGCCCGGCAGAACGCGGTCCGCAACCCGCGCCGCACCGCCGCCACGGCCTCCGCGCTGATGATCGGCCTGACCCTGATCACCGGCATGACGGTGATGGCGGGCAGTCTCCAGACCGGGATCAACAAGATGGCCACCTCGGCGCTGCGCGCGGACTACGTGGTGCAGATGGCCAACGGCAACGACCTGTCCTCGGACGTCGATCGCAGGCTCGCCGCCGTGGACGACGTCTCCGCGTCCAGCCCGATGCGCGACACGATGGCCCGGATCGACGGCGATTCGGAGTACCTGACCGGCGTCAACGGCTCGGCGATCGGCAAACTGACCAATCTGAAGGTCGACGAGGGCACGTTCACGGTGGCCGGCTCGAAGATCGTGGTCGACGACAGCACCGCCGAGTCCCGCGGCTGGAAGGCCGGTACACAGTTCACCGCGCACTTCGAGGGCGGCAGGAGCAAGCAGCTGACGGTGGCCGGCGTCTACGAGGGCAACGAGCTGTTCCGGGGCGTCATGGTCGACACCGCGGCCCTGCCGAAGCCGGCCGACGCCCGTGACATGCGGGTCATGGTCAAGATGGCCGGCGGCGCCTCCGACGCGGCCAAGGACAAGCTGGAGAAGGCCCTCGACTCCAACCCGGGGATCCAGGTCCAGAGCAAGAAGGACCTGTCCGACTCCATCGCGCAGATGTTCACGCTGCTGCTGAACATGCTCTACGGCCTGCTCGGCATGGCGGTGCTCGTCGCCGTCCTCGGTGTCATCAACACCCTGGCCATGTCGGTGTTCGAGCGGTCCCAGGAGATCGGCATGCTGCGCGCGATCGGCCTGAACCGCGGGTCCGTCAAGCGGATGGTACGGCTGGAGTCCCTGGTCATCTCGCTGTTCGGGGGCGTACTCGGCATCGGCCTCGGCGTGTTCTTCGGCTGGGCGGCCGGCCGGCTGGCCGGTGCGAGCATGCCGACCTACGAGCTGGTCCTGCCGTGGGGCCGGATGGCGATCTTCCTGCTGCTGTCGGCGGTCGTCGGCGCGCTGGCCGCGCTGTGGCCGGCGCGGCGGGCGGCACGGCTGAACATGCTGACCGCGATCAAGTCGGCGTAGCCGCCGCGACCCCGCCGGGGGTTGTGCGGGCCGGCGCCGTGTTCAGGGTCGGCGGCGGCCCGTGGTCGGCTGCGGGCGCGTCGTGGCCGGTCGCGCCGTTCCCCGCGCCCCTTGGGGCGCGGACCCGTCCGTGGTCGGCTGCGGGCGCGTCGTGGCCCGGCGCGCCGTTCCCCGCGCCCCTTGGGGCGCGGAGCGGTCCATGGTCGACCGAACACGCCCGCACACCGGCTCTGCGGAGTCGCAGTGGTCCGCCCGGACCCCGCAGAGGCCGGGCGTCCTCAGTTCCAGGTGCGGGCGCGCAACGGCAACCCCGACTCCCCCGAATCGGGGGTGCGTACGGCGAGGACCTGGTTGACGCCGATGCGGTTGCGCTCGAAGGCCAGCGCGGACGCGGCCATGTACAGGCGCCACACGCGGGCGCGGCCGGGCCCCGCGAGGCGCACCGCGCGGTTCCAGTCGGCCTCCAGACGGGCCACCCAGCGGCGCAGGGTGAGCGCGTAGTGCTCGCGGATCGACTCCACGTCCCGGACTTCGAAACCGGCCCGCTCCAACAGCGACACGGTGCTGCCGAGCGGGGCCAGCTCCCCGTCGGGGAAGACGTAGGCGTCGATGAACGCGTCCACGTGGTACGCCGATTCGTCCCGCAGCGGACGGCGGGCGATCTGGTGGTTCAGGAGCCGTCCGCCGGGCTTGAGCAGGCCGTACAGATCGGTCGCGTACTCCAGGTACCGCTCGGCGCCGACGTGCTCGGCCATGCCGATGGAGGAGATCGCGTCGTAGGGACCGTCGGCGACGTCCCGGTAGTCCTGCACCCGGATCTCCACCCGGTTGGCAAGCCCCTCCTCGGCGACCCGTTTACGGGCGTAGGCCGCCTGTTCCTGGGAGAGGGTGACGCCGACGACGTGGACGCCGTGCTCGCGGGCGGCGTGGATCGCCATCGAGCCCCAGCCGCAGCCGACGTCGAGGAGCCGCTGCCCGGGGGTCAGACCGAGCTTGCGGCAGACCAGTTCGAGCTTGTCGCGCTGGGCGGACTCCAGGGTGCCGGCCTCCTCCCAGTAGGCGCACGAGTACACCATGGACGGGCCGAGGACGATCTCGTAGAAGTCGTTGCCGACGTCGTAGTGGTGGCTGACGGCCCGCTTGTCGCTTCTCTTGGTGTGCAGGTGCCGGTGCCTGCGGACCTCCTCGCGGGGCGGGGCCGGCGGGATCGGCGGCCCCGCAAGCCGCAGCAGGTCACGGGCGGCGGCCCGCACCCCGGGGTCGCGCAGCGCCTGGGCGAGGCCGCGGGTGTTGCCCTCCCCGCGGTCCCACACCAGCGGGGACATCAGCGCCAACGCCGTGTAGAGGTCGCCGTCGACGCCCAGGTCGCCCGCGACCCAGGCCCGGGCCAGACCCAGTTCGCCCGGCTTGAACAGCAGCCGGCGCAGGGCGCGCCGGCTGCGGAAGACCAGGACGGGCGCGCCCGGCGGACCGGCCTGCGAACCGTCCCAGGCGCGGACGCCCACCGGGAGCGGGGTTCCCAGCAACTGCTCGGCAAGACTCGTCAGCCGCGACGCGGCGTCGGCCATGATGCACACCTCCGGGAGGGAAATCGTGTGTGAAGGAATCGGCCACGGATTCGGTCACCTCAGGCAACGATCGTGCCGGGCGACGTCATTCCCCGGCCGCCGCCACCGCCGTCACCATGCCCGTACCGTCACACGGCCGCCATACCGACGCCGCCGTTCGTCCACAGGACACCCGATAGGCGCATCGGGCCGGTCCCTGACGTGCGGGGCCCGGTCCCCGACACACCGGCCGGGCCGGTCGTTTGAGAAGCGCCCCGCGAGGGTGTATGACACCATCCCTCCATGAATTCCGAAGCGCCGGCGGGGGAAGTCGCCCTCGATGCCAGGCCCTGGCTCCCCGACCTGAACGACACGCTGATCGACGACCTGCCCTCCCTCGATCATCCGACACTGCGGCCGGCCGTCACGGCGCTGCTGCACGACGTCCAACGCCCCCTCAGCTCCGTGGCAGGCAGCCAGGGAAGCTGAACCGGACGTGGCACCAAGACACCACCGGCTGTCCCCGACCTGCTCCACGGCGCTGAGTTCGGCCGGGGACAGCGCGCCGGCGGCCAGGGAACTGCTGGCGGCCGAGTACAGCAGACGGCTGCTGCTGCTGCGGATCCTGCTGGAGCGGGGCGGGCCGGCCGCCGACGCCGCCGGGCGGCTGCCCGCCGCCGGGGCGGCCTGGGAGCTGCTGGCCCTGGCCCAGCGCACGGATCCCGACCGGGTACGGCGGGTGATCCTCGACCCGCAGACCGGGATCTGGGTCGCCGACGCCCTGCGCGCCCTGCCCACGACCGGCCCGAACACGACCGGGCACACGGCGACGGGGCACACAGCCGCGGAGCGGACCACAGCCGGGCCGACGGCAGCCGGGCCGACGGCGACCGGACAGCCAGCCGAGCAGACCGCGGCCGGGCGCACGGCGGCGGGACAGGCCGTCGCCGGGGGCACGGCAGCCGGGCGGGCCGTCGGCGAACGCGGGCCGTTCTGGGTCGAGTTCGGTGGGCTGCATCGGCTGGCCGCCGCGGCGGCCGGCCACGCGGGGCTCACCTTCCGTATCGAGGTGCCCGTCGAGGACGGCACCGTCCTGCTGCCCGGCCTGGGCCGCGCGGACGTACCCCACGGCGACACGGCCGAGGTGCGCGGCGGGCCGGCCGGGCTGCGGGTCGGGGACGTCCGCGTGCCCCGTGACCCCGCGGCGTCCGCGCCCGGCTGGTCGGGACTGCGCCGACTGCGCGCGGAATGCGACGGACAGCTGCTGGACGTCGCCCTGGACGACCTGGGGCGGCCCCCGGTCGGCGGTCAGGCGCAGCGCCCCAAGCGGCTGACCGACGCCGAGTACGAGGACTGGCGGCGCCGCACCCGGCAGGCGTGGGCGATCCTCGTGCGGGACCGCCCGGACAGCGCGGCGGCCCTGTCGGCGGGCCTGCTGTCGCTGGTCCCGCTGCCGCACGGGGAGCGGCTGCGCCCGCACAGCGCCTCCTCCTCGGACGCCTTCGGCTGTGTGGTGCTGTCGGCGCCGCACCCGGACGACGAGCCGGGCGCGGCCACCGAACTGGCGGTCACCCTGCTGCACGAGTACCGGCACTCGGCGCTCAACGGGCTGATGCGGCTCGCCCCGCTGCACGACGGCACCGACGACGGGCTCTACCACGCGCCCTGGCGGGACGATCCGCGCCCGCTCGTCGGGCTGCTGCACGGGGCGTACGCGTTCGCCGGGGTGACGGCGTTCTGGCGGGCCCGGCGGCTGGCCGAGACCGGGCCCGCGGCGCTGCTCGCCCACTTCGAGTTCGCCCTGTGGCGCCGGCAGACCTGGGCCGTGCTGGCGGCCCTGGGGGAACGCCCGGCGCTGACCGCGGCGGGCCGTCATCTCGTCGAGGGTCTGCGGGCCGCGCTCGCCCCCTGGCGTGACGAGCCCGTGCCGCAGCCCGCCGCGCGGCTCGCCGACCTGTCCGCCGCCCACCACCGGGGGGCCTGGCGGGCACACCACGTACGGCCGGACAAGGAAGCGGTACGGGCCGCGGCGGCCACGCTGGCGGCGGGCGGCGCCCTGCCGGACGAGGGCGCCCCCGACGGCACGGTGGAGCCGGATCCGCAGGGCTGCCGGCTCGATGTGCTCGCCCTGCTGGCCCGGCTGCGGCTCGCCGACCCCGCGGCCTTCGCACGGCTGCACGACGGCGAGGACACCCTGCCCGGCGCGGCACCCGCCGACCTCGCCCTGGTGGCCGGGGACGTGGAACGGGCGCACGCGCTCTACGCCGCCGGACTCGACCGTCCCGCCGACTGGGCCGGGCTCGCCCTGGCACTGCGCGAACGCGGCACGCCACCCGGTCGGCTGCTCATGGACCGGCCCGAGTTCGTGCGCGCACTGGCCGCCGACCCGGCCACCCGAACCGCCGTCGCCAACCTGACCAACCCCTGACCACGGGGCGGCGCCCCCACAGCCCGGCCGCCGCCCCCACGACCACAGCCCGAGACCACCACCCACGATCGCGGCCCGCCCGCGGTCGTCGCATACAGCCGCCGCCCCAGACCGGCACCCGAGGTCCCGCCCGCGGTCGCCAACCCCAGACCACCACCCACGGCCGCCACCCGCGATCGCAGCCCCAGGGCACCCCCAAGGCCGCCGCCCGAGACCACCACCCGCGGTCACCGCCCGCGGTCGCGGCCCGACACCACCGCCCGGGGCACCGCCTGCGATCGCGGGCCTGAGGCCGCCACCCGAGGTCACGACCCCAGACCCCGCCCGAGGCCCCCCTCGCGGTCAGCACCTCAGACCACCACCCACGGCCGCGGCCCGAGACCACCCCCTACGGCCGCCACCCGGGACCACCACCCGAGGTCGTCGCATGCGGTCGCCACCCCAGACCACCACCCACGGCCGCCGCCCACGGTCGCGGCCCAAGACCACCGCCCAAGGCCGCCACACGTGGTCGCCACCCGCGATCGCAGCCCGAGACCACCGCCCGGGGCACCGCCCAGACCGCCACCCAGGCCCGCCGCCCCCAGACCGCCGTCCGCGCTCACCGCCCGAGGTCGTCGCCCGGGGTGCCCGTTCACAGTGGCATCGGGTCGATGTCGCAGTTGGCTCGTAGGACCGTGTCCAGGGCCTGTACGACGGCCGGATGGTCGGCGCCCAGGGTGGCTCGCAGGCGTTCCGCGGTGTCGGCGTACAGGGCGTCGGCGTCCGCGGTACGGCCCGTCGCGCGCAGGTCCATCGCCAGGTTGGCGGCGCACGCCAGCGTGGAGGGGTGGTCCGCGTCGAAGACCTCGGTGCTGCGCCGCAGGGTCTCGGTGTCCAGTTCACGGGCGGCCTCCGGCTCGCCCAGCGCGAAGAGGTCACTGGCCAGGTTCGTCGCGCACACCATGGTCAGCGGGTGGTCGTCGCCCAGCTTCCCGCGCAGTGCGGCGAGCGACTGCTCGTCGATGGCGCGGGCGCCCTCCGGGTCGCCCACCAGCCGGACCGTCACCGCCAGGTTGACGTGGGCGGCCAGGGTGTGCGGGTGGGCCGCGCCGAACGTGTCCCGGTACTGCTCGAAGGTGCGCAGCCCCAGTTCCCCGGCCTCCTCCAGCTCCCCCGAGTGCCGCATGTTCACGGTCACCTCCAAGGTGGCCGCCAGGGTCTCCGGGTCGTGGTCGCCGTACCGGGTCACCAGGCGGCGCCGGGCGCTGTCGGCCGCGCGCCGCGCCTCGTCGTGCCGGCCCGCCTTGCGCCGGGTCACCGCGAGATGGCGCAGGCAGGACATGGTCAGCGGATTGTCCACGCTGAGCACCCGCCGGCACTGGGAGGTGATCTCCTCCTGGTAGGTCAACGCCTGGTGGTAGTCGCCCAGTTCGCGGATGTCGACGATCAGCCCGAGCCAGGTCACCAGGCTCACCGCGTGGTCGACGCCGAACATCCGCACCTTGTGGTTCCAGGTCTCCTCGTCCAGCCGCCGGGCCCGCTCGAACAGCCCGGCCAGGCGCAGGCTCACCCCCACGTTGTGGGCGGCGCGCAGCGTCTCGGGGTCGTCCTCGCCGTTGAGCCGCAGATACCGTTCGTGGACCGACTCCGACAGCTCCAGCGCGATGCCGAACTCGCCCTGCACCCGGTAGTCGATGGCGACGTTGCCGAGGGCGTCCAGGGTGTCCTGGTGATCCTCGCCGACGGTACGCCGGTAGGCATCCAGCACCTCGGTGTTCAGCCGCGCCGCGTCCTGGTACCGGCCGCGGGAGAAGTTCAGCACGCTCAGCCACTTGGCCACGCCGAGCGTCTGCACGTCGTCGGCCCCGAAGCGTTCCTTCCAGATGCCGTACGCCCGGCCGGCCAGGTCGCTGCCCGTCTCGTAGTCGCCCCACCGGCACAGGTACTTGACCTCGTTGATGATGAGCGCGCGCACCCAGGGGTCCTCCGAGTGCAGCGCGTCGGAGGCCATGACGTGCGGGGTCAGCTCGCCGTAGCGGTCCCACTCGCCGGCGTTCTCCGGATCCTCCGGATCGTTGGCGACCAGCATCTGGTGGGCGCCGCGCCGCATCCGCTCCTGTTCCTCGTCGGTCATCCGGGCCTGCAGGGCCATCTGCACCAGCCGGTGCATCTGGACGGAGTTGGCGCGGTGGTCCATGCGGGCCAGCGAGTAGCGGCCGATCTCCCGGATGGCCTGGGCCTGCTTGATCGGGTCGCGCAGCGCCGTGTCCAGCTCCGGGGCGATGGAACGGTCCCGCAGCCGGTTGAACAGCCGCCGCGGGATCGGTTCCGGAGCGCAGAAGGAGCACACCTGGAGCAGTTGCAGGGCCGCCGGGTTCTTGGACTCCAGCTGGTCGAGGGAGACGTTCCAGGCGGCGATCACCGGGGCGTTGTAGTCCGGTGCCTCGGTCTCGTCGAGGAGTTCGATCCGTTTCTCGTCGAACAGCCGCAGGTATTCGTCCGCGGTCATCCCGGTCTCGGCGAGCCAGGCGGCGGCCTGCTCCACCGCGAGCGGCAGGTCACCGAGGGCGTCGGCGAGCCGGTCGGCCTCGGCGCCGGTGAGTTCGGGTCCGCGGCGGCGCAGCAGTTGCACGCTCTCCGTGCGCGCGAACACGTCGACCTCCAGCGGGCGGGCGACATGCGACCACTGCGGGTTGCGGGAGGTGACGAGGATGTTGCCGGTGCCGCCGGCCGGGAAGTAGCCGCGGACGCTCTCCGGGCTCTCCGCGTTGTCGAAGACCAGCAGCCAGTCCTCGTACGGCTCGCCGCGGCGCAGCGCCTCCAGGACGGCGGGTACGGCCGTGCCCGCCTCGCCGCTGGTCCTCAGGCCGAGGCGCACCGCCAGTTCGGCCAGGGAGCGCTGGATCTGGGTGCTGCGTTCGGCGGGGATCCACCAGATGACGTCGTACTCGCCGAGCCTGCGGTACAGGTACTCGACGACGAGCGCGGACTTCCCGACGCCCCCCATGCCGTGCAGGGCGTTGGGCAGCACGGCGGTGGCGCGCTCCCGTTGCAGCCGGCGGTGGAGGTTCTCCAGGAGGTCCTCACGGCCGATGAAGTTGGCGTTCTGCGGCGGGACGTTGCCCCACACCACCGGGGTGCTGCCCGACCGCGTACCGCTCCGCGGCCGGCTGGCCTCGACCATCTCCTGGCCCCTTTCCCGAATGTGCTGAGTTTCCCTGAGTTCCTGAGGTCGCTGAAGTTGCTGGAGTCGCTGCCGTTCCGGAGGTTCCGGTGTGGCGTGCTGAGTGATGACGTTCGTGCCCGGTGCCCGGGCCTGCTGGGTGAGCGCCCCCGCGGCCGGCGTCCTGGCCGGTGCCGGTGCCGGTGGCAGGGGTGCCGAGGGCACCGGCGCGTGCTCGGCCAGCGCCTGGCCGATCCGCCGGGCCGCTTCCAGACTGGGGCCGGACAGGGCGTCCAGGACGGCCTTCTGGGCGGTCAGCCAGGGCACGCTGTCCGTGCCGACCGGGACGCGCAGCGGCGCCGTGGGATCGTCGATCAGCCGGGGCAGGTCCCACAGCGGGCGAGAGCGCGGCCCCAGCGCCGCGGTGGCCGTGCGCACCAGGCGCCGCAGGTCCTCCTGCCGGACGTAGGCCAGCAGTTCCTCGCGTACGCCGGGTACGAAGTCGAAGCGCACCCGCTGGGCGCCGGTGGCCCGGTGCGGTGCCGCGACCGGCCGCAGCAGGCCGTAGGCGAACAGCTGGGCCAGGGCGTGCGGTCCGGCGGCGGCCGGGCACAGCCGCCGCACCCGGCCGATCAGCGGCCCGGTCAGCGGTACGGCGGCCAGCAGCACGCCCAGGTCGAAGACCTCGGGCGCGGCCCACCGGCGCAGGCGGTCGACCAGGTCGGCGGGCGCGCGCGGGGCGGGCAGCGGCGGGCGGGGCGGGGCGGGCGCCGTGGCGCGGCCGGCGAAGGTGACCGGGAGCGCGGTCCAGCCGGGCGTCCGGGACGTCAGCATGGCCGCCCAGCGGGCGAGTTCGGGCGCGGCCAGCTCCAGGACGGGCACCGGCACGGGGGCGCCGGGCGCGGCCCGGCCCGCGCTGCCGGGCCGGATGCCCCGCACTCGGCAGCGCAGCCGGTGGGCGCGGGCGCCGGGCGCGCCGGGCCGCAGGAAGGCGGGCCAGGTGGTGAGCCGGGTGCGGTCCCACAGGGCGCGCGGCAGCAGGTGTACGACGGCCACCGGTCCGTCCGCCGCCCAGCGGGTCAGCAGTCCGTCGGTACGGCCCGTCGTCCAGCCGTCCGCCCAGCCGTCGGTGAGCAGCAGCGTGACCCGGCCCGGCGCGCGCGGCAGGGCACGCCCGTCGCCCGGCCGCCGCACCGCGACCCGCTCGAAGGCACCGCTGCGCCGCGCCAGCGCCCCGACCTCCCACGCGGTCTGCCACCACACGTCCGTCGCGGGCCCGTCGTCCAGCACGACGGCGACGTCCCGCCGCCCCGGCAACCCGGCAAGCCCCCGCAGCACCCCCAACACCCCGGCGGAATCAACCCCCTCCACTACACCCCCCTCCCCGACGCTCGCCATGTCAGGGACGGCTGGAACGACACCGACCGCCCGGCGTTTGCCGACGGCTCAGGCGAAACCGGCTGCCCGGCGTTTGTCGGTGACCCAGTCGGAACCAGCAGGTCGGGGCGGGTGCGTGGCTCGGGGGTAGCGGACGGGCCGGGTGGGGTCGGGGGCCTGCCGGTCACGGGGGCGCCGTGGGGGCTCGCCTCGGCCCGCCGTCCATGGGCCGCCGCGGCCGGATACGGTCCCGCCAAGCCCGTCGGCACCCGTCCGCCGTCGGCCACCTCACCACCGGCCCGGCCCGACCCACCGGGTACGCACCGCCCGCCGTCGGCCACCTCCGCACCGGTTCCGCCCGGCCCGTTGTGGACGCGCCGTCCGGTGAAGGGTGTCGGGGGTGTTGTGTGCCCCGGGGACCGGGTGGTGGAGGTGGTCGTGGTCATTGGGTCTCCCCCCATGCGGCCCGGCGCAACAGGGCGTCCAGGGCCGTCTGTCCGGGGTATTCCCCCTCGGGCGGGGGTCCACCCGCCGAGTGCCTGGCCTGTGCGAGCCACATCGCGTCCAGGAGGGGGCGTGCGCCGGGGGCCTGGCCGGGTTCCATGCCCTCCAGGACGCGCAGCGCGGCGCGGGCGCCCGCGTCGGCGCTCCCGGGCGGCAGCCAGGTCTCCGCGAGCCGGTCGGGGTCGGCCGGCGCGGTCAGCCGCAGCGGCACGCAGCGGCCGGTGAACGCGCGCGGCAGCACGTCCTCGTCCGCGGCCGTGATCACCACCACCGGGTATCCGTCACCGCACGCCACCCGGCCGTGGGCGATCTGCGCCGCGCCGCCCGGCCCGTCGGCGGTGCCGACCGTCGCCTCGGGCACGTCCCGTAACTCGGCGACGTCGAACGCCCCCTCCTCCAGGACGTCCTGCACCGCCTCGCAGAGGGCGACATCGCTGCGGTCCAGGTTCTCGACCAGCAGCACCCGGGGCCGTTCGCGCGGCAGCAGCGCGGTGCCGAGCGGCCCCAGCCGGACGAAGGCGCCCGCGCCCGGGTCCTCCCGCCGGGCCACGGCGGCGCACAGCCGGCCGGCGGTGTCGTGCTCGTACAGGCCGTCGCGCAGCGTGGTGGTGCTGGTGATCCACCAGCGCAGCACGGGCCCGAGGCCCAGTTCCCCGGCGAGCTGCCGGGCCAGGGTGCTCTTGCCCACGCCGGGCGGGCCGGTGACGAGCAGCGGACGGCGCCACAGCAGGGCGGCGTTGACCAGCGCCAGCCCGTCAGGGCCGAGGTCGACCGGGGCGCCGGGCGGGGCGTCGAGGCGGCGCCAGGGCGGGGGCGCGGGCAGGTGCGGCCCGGGTTGTCCCGGGTCCGGGGGCCGTCCGGTCCCCCGGTAGATCCACCACGGTTCGGTGTCCAACACGCGCTCCCCTCTCCTTTTGTCTCCTTTTGTTTTGTCCTCAGGGCCGTCTACAGGGCCCCCGGTGCCACCGGCTCGCCGGGAGCGAGCGGGTTGCGTCCGGGGTCGTCCCACAGGACGGCCAGATGCTCGGTCACCGGGTGGGCCTCGGGTGGCTCCACCAGCACCTGCCGGCGGGCGGCGGCGACCCGGGCGGGCAGGTCGGGCAGGCGCCCGCGCAGCAGCTGGTTGACGGACTGTTTGATCTCGACGTTCGTCTCCTCGGTGCGGTGCCACACCAGCACCGGCAGCCCCGACGACAGCGCGGCCGCGGCCTCGTGCGGGCCGCGCTGTCGCCAGGGGTCCGGCGGTTCGCTGAGCATCACGGCCACGTACCGCTCGTCGTTGAGCTGCGCGACCAGCCCGGACACATCGCGGGCGTCGGACGGGAAGCTCTCGGCGGTCATGAACACGGGCCGGCAGTCGGAGCCGCTCTGCAGCCGCTGCCAGCGTCTGATCCACTCCCGGTACCAGCCCTGGTTGCGCAGCCGGTCGAGGCTGCGCAGCACCACCTCGTAGCGGGCGGCGAGCTTGGCCCGCGCGCCGCCGCGGCCCGCGGACCACCAGTGCACCGGAAGGTTGAGCAGTTCCAGCGGCAGTACGAACTCAAGGCGCAGATCGGCGCCCCGGCCGCGGGCGCCCTCCTCGACCTCGACGAGGGAGACGATCTCGTTGACGGCCTCCTCCAGGGCGGCCAGTTGCTCCTCCCTGAGCGCCGCGGCCCGCTCGTCGCGTGCCCCGGCGGGTCCGGGCGCCAGCAGCGCGGCGGCCGTCAGCCGCACCCGGCGCACCGCGCGGCCCGGGGTGGTCACCAGCCGGCCGTGCTCGTCGGGGGACTGCAGCCAGTACGACACCGTGTACCAGTCGGTGGTGAGCGGGTCGGGGGCGATGCCGATGAGCAGGTAGTCGACGGCGGACCGGGGCAGGACGGCCGGTGCCCGGCGGGCCCAGCGGTCCTTGTCGAGCCGGTCGGCCAGCTCCGGGCCGCCGAGGTCCAGGACGCTGTGCCGGGTCAGCTTGGGCAGGTCGCGCCGGGTGCGGGGGCCGCGCTCGCGGGCCACCCGGTCCAGCAGCACGGTCCAGGGCGGCACCCCGCCGGGCCGGGCGGCCTGCCCGACGAGGTACAGGAACAGGTCCCACACGCTCGTGCAGTGGTCCGGCGGCCGTGTCATCCGTCCGTCGGTGGCGGCGCGCAGCAGCTCGCCGAGGTCGTCGTCGGGGCGGCCGTTCAACTCCAGCCTGAGCCAGGTCCAGTGGGGCACGAACCGGCCGAGGGCGCTCGCGGCGGTCCATTCGTCGGCCGCCCGGTGCAGGGCCGGGGCCGGCGGGCCGTTCTGGTCGAGGTCCTGGACGACCCTGGCGAGGCCGGGCAGCAGACAGGCTTCGCCGTCGCGGGTGCAGGCCCGGGTCAGGGCTCGGCACCACATGCGCCAGTCCGGCAGGTCGCCCAGGGCGAAGGGACGTCCGATCTCGTCGGCCAACTCGTCCTGGAGCAGGGCGCGGAAGGAGTCGTAGGGCATCGACCGGACGCTCTGCAGGGCGTCGACGACCTCGCCGCGTATCCTGCGCTGGATGGCCGGCAGGGTGTCGCCGTCCGTGTCCCGGGCCCGCTCGTGGGTCCCGTCCGGCTCCTCGGTCACCGTGCCGCCCCCTCCCCCGACCCCCCGTTGGGCCGCGCGCCGCACGCCCTGAGCGTAGCCAATCCACGACGCGTGGGTGTACGGCTTGTTTCCGCCGGTTCGCCGGTTCAACCGCCGAACCGGCGCTGCGCGGCCCGCATGCCGAAGGGGCCGCCCGCACCACGGATGGCGGGCGGCCCCTTCGGGCGGCTGGACGGAGCCCCGGTCAGGAGGCCTTGGCCTTCGCCTCGGCCTTGTCGGCCGGGGCAGCGGCGGCGACCGGCGCCGGCTTGGCGGCCTCGTAGAACTCCTCGCGGGGGTTCTGCATGGCGCCGAGGGAGACGACCTCGCGCTTGAGGAACATGCCGAGGGTCCAGTCGGCGAAGACGCGGATCTTGCGGTTCCAGGTCGGCATGGCCAGACCGTGGTAGCCACGGTGCATGTACCAGGCGAGCCGGCCCTTGAGCTTGATCTTCATCTTGCCGACGACGATCATCGCGACGCCCTTGTGGAGGCCGAGGCCGGCCACCGCGCCCTTGTTGGCGTGCGCGTAGTCCTTCTGCTTGAAGCCCCGCATGGCGGAGACGACGTTGTCGCCGAGCACCTTGGCCTGGCGCAGCGCGTGCTGGGCGTTGGGCGGGCACCAGGCGTTCGGGTTGCCGGCCTTGCGGCCGACCAGGTCGGGCACCTGGGCGTTGTCGCCGGCGGCCCAGATGTAGTCGGTGCCCTGCACCTGGAGCGTGGGCGCGGTGTCCACGTGGCCGCGCGGGCCGAGGGGCAGGCCGAAGCGGGCCAGGGCCGGGTTCGGCTTGACGCCGGCGGTCCACACGACGGTGTTGGAGTCGACCTCCAGGCCGTTCTTGAGCACCACGTGGCCGTCGACGCAGGAGTCCATGGAGGTGGAGAGGTAGATCTCCACGCCGCGGCTCTCCAGGTGCTCCTTGCCGTACTGGCCGAGCTTGGGGCCGACCTCGGGGAGGATCTTGTCGGCGGCGTCGACGAGGATGAACCGCATGTCCTCGCGGGAGACGTTGGTGTAGTACTTGGCCGCGTCCCGGGCCATGTCCTCGACCTCGCCGATGGTCTCCGCGCCCGCGAAGCCGCCGCCGACGAAGACGAAGGTGAGCGCCTTGCGGCGGATGTCCTCGTCGGTCGTGGAGTCGGCCTTGTCGAGCTGTTCGAGGACGTGGTTGCGCAGGCCGATGGACTCCTCGATGCCCTTCATGCCGATGCCCTGCTCGGCGAGGCCGGGGATCGGGAAGGTGCGGGAGACCGCGCCGAGCGCGACCACCAGGTAGTCGAAGGGCAGCTCGTACGCCTCGCCGACCAGCGGGGCGACGGTGGCGACCTTGCGGTCCTGGTCGATGGTGGTGACCCGGCCGGTGAGCACCTCCGCCTTCGGCAGCACGCGTCGCAGGGGGACGACGACATGGCGAGGGGAGATGCTGCCGGCGGCGGCTTCGGGAAGGAAGGGCTGGTAGGTCATGTACGACCGGGGGTCGACGACCGTGACGGTCGCTTCGCCGTAGCGCATCTTCTTGAGGATGCGCCGAGCCGCGTACAGGCCTACGTACCCACCGCCTACTACGAGGATCCTGGGACGCTCCGTGGTGCTCATGGCATCGAGTATCCACCCGCCCCTGGGGGGTGGCTCGTGCGCCCCTTCACAAGCTCCGACGGCCCCTGTGCTAAACTGCGCGGCCCGCGTGAGCCAGGTCATGACGGCACGGGGGACCCCGTGTCCGATACCGACCGTTGTCAATGCCGCGTGAGCTGCCCGTCCGGGCCCGCGGAGGGCATGGCCGACCCCCTTTCGGCACCGCCGCGCGACCCCTTCGGATCGCTCTCCCGGGCATGCTCCCAGGCTTGTTGAGCCCCGCACAGGGCCGACCGGCCCCATTCGGCCCGCCACCGGGCGGCAATTCCTTGTGAAGAACTTCACGAACTTTCCCGGCGGCGTGTCGCCCACGCCCCCACCACCCCACCCCCGACCCGCTCAAACGCCACCCACACCGCTCACCGGAGTACACCCGACGAACGAAAAGTGGGCCACCAAGCCCCGTGTACACGCGAATGCGTACACTGGCGTCATGGCTGAGAACACCGTGACCATACGAGAGGCCCGCGCGCATCTCGCGGACCACATCAACCGGGCCGAGGAAGGCATCCCGACGGTCATCACGCGCAACGGCACGCCGGTGGCGGCCGTGGTTCCGATCACGGACTTCGAAGCGCTGGAGGAGGCGGCCGACGTGATGTTGGCGCGCGAAGCGGAAGCGGTCCTGGCCGAGGGCGGCCCCACCATGACGATGGCGGAACTGCTGGCGGATCTGTTCACCGAGCACGGCGGCGAGGCGGCGTGAAGTACGCCTTCCGGTTCACCACGGCGGCGCAGCGACAACTCCGGGCCATCAGCCGACCCGACGCCATGCGCATCCTGACCGCGCTGACCGCGCTCGGCGACGACCCGTACCGCGAGAACGCCGACGTCAAGAAACTGACCGGCCCATCGGGGCTTTACCGGCTGCGGGTCGGAAGCTACCGGGTCGCCTACCAGATCAACGACGGTGAACTCGTCATCCTCGTCGTCAAGGTGGGCGACCGGCGGGACGTGTACCGCAACCTGTAGGCGGTCAGGCCAAGGACCAGGCGATGCCGTCGAGGATGTCGTGTTCGCTCACGATGATCTCGGGGGTGTCGGTGCGGTCCATGAGGGTCAGGAGGATCAGGGCGCCCGCGCCGATGACGTCGACGCGTCCGGGGTGCATGGACGGGATCGCGGCCCGCTCCGCGTGCGTGGAGCGCAGCAGCCACCCGGTGATCTCGGCGACCCTGTCGCGGGAGATCCGGGAGTGGTGGATGCGGGCGGAGTCGTAGGCGGGCAGGTCCTGCGCGATCGCCGCCACGGTGGTCACGGACCCCGCGAGCCCCACGAGCGTGCGCGCCTCGCGCAGCGGGACCGTCTCCTCGGCGAGGTCGAGCGCCGCCTCGATGTCGGCCCGCATGGCGGCGATCTGCGCCTCGGTGGGCGGGTCGCTCACCACGCCGTCGCGCACCAGGTGCCGCTCGGTCATCCGCACACAGCCCACGTCGACGGAGCGCGCGGCACGCACCCGCTCGTCGCCGACCACGAACTCCGTCGAGCCGCCGCCGATGTCCACCACCAGGTAGGGCCGGGCGAGGTCGGTGCGGCCCGTCAGTTCCGCGGTGGCCCCCGTGAAGGAGAACTCCGCCTCCTGGTCCCCGGTGATCACCTCGGGCTCCACGCCCAGGATGTCCAGCACACCCCGCACGAACTCGTCCCGGTTCTCCGCGTCCCGGGAGGCGGACGTGGCCACGAACCGCAGCCGCTCGGCGCCGTGCTCCTTGATGGCCGCCGCGTACTCCCGGCAGGCGGCGAACGTCCGCTCCAGGGCCTCGGGGGCGAGCCGGCCCGTGCGGTCGACGCCCTGGCCGAGCCGCACGATGGTCATCCGCCGGTCCAGGTCGACGAGCCGGCCCGCCGTCCCCGCGCCCGGGGCACCCTCGGAGACTTCGACGTCGGCGACGAGCAGCCGGATCGAGTTCGTACCGCAGTCGACGGCGGCCACGCGGGTCACTGGTCGTCCCCCTCCGGGATGTGGTCGGTGTCCTTCGCGGGGACCGTCACGCACGGCCCCTTGCGCCACCACTCGGGCAGCAGGGCGATCGCCTCGTCGCCCAGCGGGTTCACCCCGGGCCCCGCGGCCAGCGCGTGGGCGACCAGGACGTGCAGGCACTTCACCCGGTCCGGCATGCCGCCCGCGCTCGGGAAGCCGGTCAGCTCCTCGATCGCGTCCCGGCGCCGGATGTAGTCCTCGTGCGCGGCACGGTAGGCGGCGGCCAGCTCGGGGTCGGTGGCCAGACGGCCCGTCATCTCCTTCATGACGCCGTTCGCCTCCAGGGTGCCGATCGCCGAGGAGGCGCGCGGGCACGTCAGGTAGTACAGCGTCGGGAAGGGGGTGCCGTCCGGCAGCCGTGGGGCCGTCTCCACGACGTCCGGCTGCCCGCACGGGCAGCGGTGGGCGATCGCGCGCAGCCCCCGGGGCGGCCGGCCGAGCTGCTGCTCGAAGGCCGCGACGTCCGCGTCGGTGGGCTCGGTGCGCGCAGTGCGCGGCGGAGGCGTTTCCATGACTGTGTTCAGGGTGTCTTTCTGTCGGTTCACTGGTCGGCGGCGTCGGACCGGTCGACCCCGTCCCAGACGTTGGCGTACCAGGGACGGTGGGCGGCCCCCTGGTCGGCGCGGGCCTGCTTGGCCGCGTCCGGGTCGATCACGACGTAGCCGGTCTCGCCGGGCAGCACATAGTGCAGCCGCTGCCGGATCTGCGCTTGCGCGTACGCGTCGTCCTGCCAGCGCGCCTTGAGGTCGCGCAGTTGCTCGACCCGCTCCCTGGCCTGCCGCTGCTGCCGCTCCAGGTCGGAGATCTCGGCCCGCTGGGAGACGTACTGGCGCATCGGGTAGGCGAGCGCCACCACCATCGTGCACAGGACCAGGGCGAGCAGCGCGGCCCGGCCGGTGAGCCGGGAGCGGCGGGCCTGGCGGCGGGTCTGGGAGCGGTAGACCCGGGCCGCCGTCTGCTCCCCGAGCAGCCGCAGCCTGGTCGCGGTGGAGAACCGGTCCCGGTCCTTCGCGGCCATCTCCCGCCTCCCCTTGCCTGCGTGCGTCATACGCGCGTACGTCCCCGGACACGGTACGGGACCGGGTACGGGGACGTACGTACGACTGGCTGAGCCCTGGCCCTTACCGGATCAGCCCTTGAAACGCGGGAACGCGCTGCGGCCCGCGTACACCGCGGCGTCGTCGAGGATCTCCTCGATGCGCAGCAGCTGGTTGTACTTGGCGACGCGCTCGGAGCGGGCCGGGGCGCCGGTCTTGATCTGGCCGCAGTTGGTGGCGACGGCCAGGTCGGCGATGGTGACATCCTCGGTCTCGCCGGAGCGGTGGGACATCATGCACTTGAAGCCGTTGCGCTGGGCCAGCTCGACGGCGTCCAGGGTCTCGGTCAGGGAGCCGATCTGGTTGACCTTGACCAGCAGGGCGTTGGCGCTGCCCTCCTCGATGCCGCGGGCCAGCCGCTCGGGGTTGGTGACGAACAGGTCGTCGCCGACGAGCTGGACCTTGTCGCCGAGCTTGTCGGTGATGACCTTCCAGCCGGCCCAGTCGTCCTCGAACAGCGGGTCCTCGATGGAGACGAGCGGGTAGGCCGCGACCAGTTCCTCGTAGTACTCCGTCATCTCGGCGGCGGAGCGCTCCTTGCCCTCGAAGACGTACTTGCCCTCCTTGTAGAACTCGGAGGCGGCGACGTCGAGCGCCAGGGCGATCTGCTCGCCGGGCACGTAGCCGGCCTGCTTGATCGCTTCGAGGATGAGGTCGAGGGCCTCGCGGTTGGAGCCCAGGTTCGGGGCGAAGCCGCCCTCGTCGCCGAGGCCGGTGGACAGGCCCTTGGACTTCAGGACGGACTTGAGGGTGTGGTAGACCTCGGCGCCCCAGCGCAGCGCCTCGGAGAAGGACTCCGCGCCGATCGGGGCGATCATGAACTCCTGGATGTCCACGTTGGAGTCGGCGTGCGAGCCGCCGTTCAGGATGTTCATCATCGGCACCGGCAGCAGGTGCGCGTTCGGGCCGCCCAGGTAGCGGAAGAGGGGGAGGTCGCTGGCCTCGGAGGCGGCGTGGGCGACGGCGAGGGAGACGCCCAGGATGGCGTTGGCGCCGAGCGAGCCCTTGTTGTCGGTGGCGTCCAGGTCGAACATGGCCTGGTCGATCAGGCGCTGCTCGGTGGCGTCGTAGCCGACCAGCTCCGGGCCGATCTGCTCGATGACGGCGAGGACGGCCTTCTCGACGCCCTTGCCCTGGTAGCGGTTGGGGTCACCGTCGCGCAGCTCGATGGCCTCGAAGGCGCCGGTGGAGGCGCCGGACGGGACGGCGGCACGACCCGTGCTGCCGTCGTCGAGGCCGACCTCGACCTCGACCGTGGGATTGCCTCGGGAGTCCAGGATTTCCCGGGCTACGACGACGTCGATGGACGGCACGAGCATCTCCTTCTTGGGATGTGACGCTGGAAGTGCGGGGCTGTGCGCCTTGCGACTAGAGCCTAACCGGCCCGGGGCCCCCGGCCGGTCGCCGACCGCCCCGTGGACAGGGTGACGACAGGCTGACGGTACACATTGTTTCCAACCGGAACAAAGGGCGGTGCGGAAATCGCGGGCGCGTCACGGGAGGAGACGGACGCGACGGGGGACGGGAAGCGGCGGGGAGGGGGCGGCCGGGAGAAGACGGGGAGAAGGCGAGGGGAAGGCAGGGGGAAGTGAGGCGCGCGGGACTGTGGGCGCCCGAGGGCCCTGCGGAGGGGCGGCTGCCTCGAACAGCCTCGCGGGCTCCAGGGGAACCGCGAGAGTCGGCCTCTCGGCGGGAAGCGCTGGACAAGGACGGCCGGGCGGCACCGGAGGGACGGCGCTGAACAGCCATGGGGGGGGCGGCACTGAACACGGCGCTGCAAGCGGCCCCTGGGGCAGCGCCGGGCGGGCGGCGCTGGAGCGGTCTTGGCGGGGCGGGCCGAAGAGGTGGGCGGCCGGGGAAACAGGCGGGGCGGGGCCGCAGAGGTGGGGAAGGGGGCCGGGGAGCGGAGGCTGGCGCGCAGCTGCCGTAGACGCGGGCCGGGAAACCGGGGCGGGGCCGCGAGGGGGCCTGGCAGCGGGGCGGCGGAGTCAGGGGAGCTTGGGGAAAGGGCCCGCCCCGGCGCGTACGGGGGAAGACGCGTCGGGGCGGGGGTTCCGTGGGGACGGGGCGGGCACGGGGCGCCCCCAGGGTGGGGGCGCCGCTGTGCCGGGGCTGTGGCCGGGCTGCCGGCCTGCTGTCACTTCAGGTGCAGCAGCTGGCCCGGGTAGATGAGGTCGGCGTTCGCGACGATGTCCTGGTTCAGCTGGAACAGCTTCTGCCAGCCGCCCTTCACCCCGTGCCGCTCGGCGATCGAGCTGAGGGTGTCGCCCGTGACGACCTTGTACTCGCCGTCACCCTTCTTGACCGTCTTGCCGGTCGGGGTGGTGACCGTCTTGCCGGCGGCCGGACGGTCGGCGGAACGGGAGGCGGACTGCCGCTCGGTGGAGCGGTCGGCGCCACTGTTCGAGGAGCCGGTGCCGGCGTTCGAGGAGCCGGTGCCGCTGCCGGAGTTCGAGGTGCCGCTGCCCGTGGTGGTGTTCGAGGAGCCGGTGTTGCCGCCGGACGCGGAGCCACCGCCGTAGACGGCACCGGACAGGCCCTTGCCGCAGACCGGCCAGGCGCCCTTGCCCTGGCCCGCGAGGACCTTCTCGGCGATCGCTATCTGCTGCGACTTGCTGGCCCTGTCGGCGGTGCCCGCGTACTGCGTGCCGCCGTACGCGGCCCAGGTGGAGGCCGAGAACTGCAGGCCGCCGTAGTAGCCGTTGCCGGTGTTGATGGACCAGTTGCCGCCGGACTCGCACTGGGCGACGGTGTCCCACTCGGAGGCGGTGGCCGCGGAGGCGTTGCCGGCCGCCATCAGCGGCGCGGCGACGGCCGCGCCGGTGACACCGGCGAGCGCCACGACTCGGGTGATGGACGGACGACGGTGCTTGCCCTTGCCGAAGAACAGCATGGAGGTTCCCCTCACCGACGCCTGCGAGGTGAGCTGTCGGGTTCGGGCCGGTTGAGTTGCCCGGCCACGTCTCCGTGTGGAGGCGTGGCTTCACCCCGAGCCGCTTCGGTCAACCGACCGGCGCGGCACTTACCTTGGGTCCCCCGCTCCTGCCTACGGCGCTTGACGCGACGACTGTTCCCGTACGGCCGCTGGCAGGACTCGGCGTTGCGGCAGCCGGGGCTCGCGGTGGCGAGCGGTCATGACCGTAGGCACGCGATCGCCGGAATTTCAAAGACGATCAGGGCTTCTGAGACTCATCCCACACTTTGAGCAAACCGGATATCGCCCACGAAACAGGACGTCAGCTCCCGCTACTTTTCGCCCGTTTCGCCCCCGACGTCCAGGGTCTGACCGGCGGCGATGTGGTTCGGGTCGGCACCGATGGCCTTCTCGTTGGCGGCGTAGAGCGCGCGCCAGCCGCCGTCCACGTCAAGGGAGTCGGCGATGGAGGCGAGGGTGTCGCCGACGCGGACGGTGTAGGCGTGCCGCCCGGACGGGCCTGACCCCTGGTCAGCCGTACCGCTCGCCCCGTTCTCGTCCGCGCTGTCGCCCCGGTGGCGACCGCCGCCGAGGGATCCGGTGTCGACGAGGCTCCAGGAGCCTCCGCTGCGCCAGGAATTGTCCGAGGCCGCGGACTCGGGTTCCTCCGTGGGTGAGCCGCCCTCGGGCGAGGCGCCGGGCTCGGACGGGCCCGACCCGCCGGGCTCGGCGGGGGCCGTACGGCCGTCCCCCGCATCGCGGCCGGCGCTTTCGCTCGGCGAGGGCGAGGCGGACGGCGAGGTCTCCGCGCCGGAAGCCGCCGGGCCGGAGGATGAGGACGAGTCAGACGAGTCGGAGGAGCCGGATTCTCCCGGCGAATCGGTGGAATCCAGCGATTTCTGTGCATCTGACGGCCCGGAGGACTTGGTGGAGCCCTTCGAGCCGGAGGAACCGCCGTCCGTCACGCCGGTGTCGACGCCGACGGAACCCGATGTCGAGGTGAGCCCGGACAGCAGGGCGCAGGTCGCCCACGGGGTGGTGCCCCGGTCGGCGAGGATCTTCTCGGCGACGGCTATCTGCTGTGAACGGCTGGCCTGGTCGGGGGTCGTCGCATACTCAAGACCGCCGTGACTGTCCCAGTCCTGCTGCGAGATCTGCAGCCCGCCGAAGTACCCGTTGCCGGTGCTGGCGCTCCACGAGCCGCCGCTCTCGCACTCGGCGACCCGGTCCCATGTGGTGCCGTCGGCGGCGCTCGCGCCGGTGGCGCCGAGCAGCGGAATGGCGATCGCGGAGCCGGTCACTCCGGCCGCGACGACGAAGGCCGGAGCCTGACGGGGGCGACGGTGACGACCGTTCCCGGAGAGCATGCGGAAGCCTTTCGCGCGACAGCACTGACCGGCGCGGCAGGCCACGCCGGAATGCCGCACCGATGGGTGAACGTATCGGCACACGATCGCCTGTCACAAGTTCATGCCGCGCAGATCACGTGAAGATCACAAACTTGAGGGTCTGTCATCTTCCGTCGGGGCAAGGGGCTTCGGAATCCCCCATTCCGTTCTCTTCCCGGACGGGCGTGAACTCAACGGGCAAAGTACGCAGTCCACGCATGATGAGCCCGCCGCGCCACCGCAGATCGGCAGGATCCACCGCAAGTCGCAGGTCGGGCAGGCGGGTGAGGAGGGTGGCGAGGGCGGACCGGCCCTCCAGCCGGGCGAGCGGCGCGCCCAGGCAGTAGTGGATGCCGTGGCCGTAGCCGAGGTGCTGATTGTCACGCCGGCCGAGATCGAGCACGTCCGGGTCGGCGAACCGCTCCGGATCCCGGTCCGCCGCCGCGAGGACGACGAGAACGGGGTCGCCGGCCGCGATCCGCTGCCCGCCGATGCCGACCGGCTCGGTGGCGAACCGCCAGGTGGCCAGCTCGACCGGGCCGTCGTAGCGCAGCAGCTCCTCCACGCCACTCGCCAGCAGGTCCCGTTCCCCGGCCGCGAGGGAGCGTTGCAGACGGTGACGCTGCTCGGGGTGGGTGAGCAGCGCGTACGTGCCGTTGCCGATCAGGTTGACGGTCGTCTCGAACCCGGCGAACAGCAGGATGAAGGCCATCGCGGCGGCCTCGTTCTCGGTCAGGTGCTCGCCCTGGTCGGAGGCGCGGATGAGCCCGGAGATGAGGTCCTCGCCGGGGGCGGGCTCGGCGGGCAGCGCCGCGCGCTTACGGTGGATCAGCTCGGCCAGATAGCCGCGCATCTTCTTCACCGACCGGGCCACGCCGCCCCTCGGCCCGCCGCCGTGCCGGATCATCATCCCCGCCCAGTCCCGGAAGTCGTCCTGGTCCTCGCGCGGTACGCCGAGCAGGTCACAGATCGCGTAGATGGGCAGCGGGAAGGCGAACTCGTGGATGAGGTCGGCACTGCCCCGGTCCGCGAACCCGTCGATGAGCCGGTCGGTGAGCTGCTGCACGCGCGGGGCGAACTCGGCGACCCGCCGTGGCGTGAACGCCTTGCTGACCAGCCGGCGCAACCGGGTGTGGTCCGGCGGGTCGATGTTCAGCAGATGCGTCATCAGCTCGGCCTTGCGCTCCCCCGGGATGCCGGTCCTGCCACGGGCGTGCTCGGGCTCGTCGTGATGCGCCGGGTTCTTCGACAGCCGCGGATCGGCCAGGGCCTGCTTGGCGTCGGCGTAACGGGTGACCAGCCAGGCCTCGACCCCGCTCGGCAACTCCGTCCGGCGCACCGGGGCGTGCTCGCGCAGCCAGGCGTAGGCCGGGTAGGGGTCCGCGGCGAACTCCCAGGTGAAGAGGTCGGGCGCGGCGGGGGCGTGCTTCGGCGGGTGGGGCTGGTCGGTCACTCCCCGACCGTATCGGGCGGCGCGGGGCGGACCAGGCTCCGGTCCCGCCAGTACCGGGCGCGGACCTCGTAGATCACGGCGAGCTGCCGGGCCGCCTCCGCCACGCCCCGCCGCGCCGCCATCTCCAGGTACGGGATCGCCCGGCCGTCCTCGCCGCGGCGCAGCAGCAGCGTCGCCAGCAGCAGGGCCGCGCGGTCGTCACCGAGGTCCGCGGCCCTCCGGTACCAGCCCTCCTGCTCCTCGCCCTCGGTCAGCGCCGCGAACCGCACCATCACCGGGACGTCGCCGCCCTCGACCCGCGCACGCAGCGCTGCCTTCGCCGCGTCCAGGACGGCCGCCCGGTCGACCTCCCGGTCGCCCAGCAGGGTCCACCACACCCCGTCCGGAACGGGCGGCAGGTCCCCCGTCCGCAGCGCCTCCGCGACGAGCGCCCCGTACGCCCGCCAGGTGCCGCCGGTCTCCCCCTCCACGAGCAGCCCCGATATCCCGAACATCGGTGCCGTGGCCCAGGCCAGCGCGGCCTCCAAGGGTTCCCGTTCGACCCCCTCGGCCGGATAGCAGCCCGCCGCCCGCAGCAGCAGCTCCACCGACACGGCCTCCGTGACACCGCAGCGCGCCAGGTCGACGGCCACCCGCACCAGCAGCCGCCCGCGCGGATGCTCGGCCTGTGTGCCGGCGCGCTGCCACTCGTCGAACAGCAGGTGCCCGATCGCGAAGTAGGAGGCGGCGCCCTCCCGCCCGCTCCACATATAGGCCGGGTAGGCGCGCGGGTCGTCGGTGTGCCCGGCCAGCCGCGCCAGCTCCGACTCGCTCCACTCGCGGGCCAGCGCGACGGTGCGCGCCCGCGTCAGCACGCCCTCGCCCGGCCCGGTCCCGGACCGGCGCCGGTAGTACTCCTCCGGCTCCATCGTGCCCAGCACCACCACGCCCCGGTGGGCGAAGCGTCCCAGCAGCCGCCGGTCCAGTCCGCTTCTGCCGCCGAGGTGGTCGCTGAGTTCGTCGAGCCACAGGACCCGCTTGCCCGCGTCGCCCTTCGGCCCGGTGGGCAGCGCGCGCAGATCCTCCTGCGGATCGGGGGCGTAGAGCAGATACCCCTGTTCCGCCAGCGACCGCACGGCGTTCCACGCGGTGTACGACTTGCCGACGGACCGCTCGCCCAGGACCACGACCAGCCCGCCGCCCTCCAGCAGCAGGTCCCGCAGCTGTCCGTCGCAGTCCCGGGGGACGTACGGCGGTACTTCCGGCAGCCCGGGGACGAGCCGGGTCGGCTGCACCCCGAACTCCAGGGGGTCCACCTCGTCCACGGGGCTCCACTGCACCGGCGTGGGCATCGGCACGGCCGGATAGTGGTGGTGCTGCACGCCGATGACATCCGCGTGGAAGGTGGCGTCACGGAAGTCGACGTGGTCGGCGAGCGGGGCGGGAGCGGGAACGTCGACTCCGGCGGGCGCCGAGGCCGCGGGAGCCGGCGGGCGGGGGTGGTCGTGGCGGAGGGCGTCGGAGGGGGCGGGGGCCTGGCCGGCACGGCCGGAGCGGGTGTCGGCGGGACCAGGGTCAGCGAGGGGGTCGGCGGCGCGGGCGTCGACAGCGAGGGGGTCGGCGGCGCGGAGGTCGGCGGCGCGGCCGTCGACGGACTCTGGAGCGCTGGGAAGGGAACTGGAAAGGGCCTCGCTGACAAGGGAGTTGTGTCGGGTGTCGGTGTCGGAGCCGTACGGGTCGGTGCCTTGGGCGGCGGCATCGGCCGGGCTGTCGGACCCGGGGCTGTCGAAGTCGGGGCTGTCGAAGTCGGCGTACGGGGAATCGGGGTGCGAGGGGGCGGGGTGCGGGGAGTCGGGGTAGGGCGGGAACCACCGTTCAGGGGCGTCCGTGGGGCGGCCGGTGGTCCTCATCCGGTCGACGAACTGCCGGTACGCCTCCGGACTCTGCTCCCGCAGTGCGAGCAGATAGCTGCGCATCGACTCCGGACTCGCATACCCCGGGAACCGTAACTCCCGCTGTGCGTCGGGCATCTCCTGGAGCTTGCCCACGAGCCATTCCAACTCCCGCTCCATGCAACGCTCCCACGCATAGCGGCCACCCGTGTGACCCACGGTACTAAGCGCTCCGCTGGATGCGCCGCGATGTGCCGTCGGTCGTCCGCGGCACCGTGGTGGCTGATCGCGCCCCGCAGCGTACTTCACCGGGCCTTCTCAGCGATCGATCCGCCGGGCGGCCCCCGAACCGGTCCCGGGCGGTGCCCCGTTGACCCGAGCGATGCCGGGGATACCTAGGCGTCCACCCCCTCCGCCGTGCGCACCGCGTCCCGGAAGGCCCGGGCCGCCGCCCGCAGCGCCGCCTCGGGGTCGACGCCCTCCGCCTCGGCCCGCGCCGCCAGCGCCAGCAGTTCGTATCCGATGCCCTCGCCCCGCGGCAGCGGCACCTCCAGCCCGGCCGTACGCACACGGGAGGCGAGCTTGGCGGCGAGGGCGAGCCCGGGCTGGCCGAGCGGGACGCCGTCGGTCACGGAGGCGCGCCGCTTCTCCTCCGCCTTCGTGCGCAGCCAGTGCTCCTTGACGTCCTCCGGGGTCTCGGCCGTCTCGTCGCCGAAGACATGCGGGTGCCGGTGGATCAGTTTGGCGACGATGCCGCCGGCCACGTCGTCGATGGAGAACGGTGCGTCGGTGTCCTCCTCGGCGATGCGGGAGTGGAAGACGACCTGGAGCAGGACGTCACCCAACTCCTCCCGGAGTTCGTCGCGGTCGCCGGCCTCGATCGCCTCGACCAGTTCGTACGCCTCCTCGATGCCGTACTTCGCCAGGCCCTGGTGGGTCTGGCGGGACGACCAGGGGCACTCGGCGCGGATGCGGTCCATGACCTGGACGAGGTCGAGGAGCCGGGCGCCCGGCAGGTCGTAGGACGCGGGGAGCAGTTCCAGCGCGGGCATCCGGACGCGGCCGGAGCCGGCGAGGCGGGCCAGTCCGTCGGTGAGGGCCGGTTCGCCCTCACCGGTCGCCACGACCACCACCGTGTGCCCGCCGGCGCAGGCGTCGACCAGCTCCGGGGCGCTCGGGGACGCCTCCTGGACGGATATGCCGGCCTCCCGCAGATAGGGCAGCTGCGGGTGCGCGCCGTCCGCGCACAGCACCTGGTCGGCGGCGCGCAGCGCCTGCCAGGCGGGCCAGGACAGCAGGCCGGGCGCGACGCGGTGGCTGGTGGTGAGCAGGACGACGCGGCCCGGGGCGGCGTCAGGGCCCGGTTCCGGTGCGGCGGCTTCGAGGCTGGTGGTGTTCACGCATCGAACGTAACGCACACCCGCCGACCGCCCCGCGAGTTGTCCACAGGCAGGGTCGGCCGATGCGATCGTATGACCACCATGGGCGGATCGCGGCCCGGCCCGGCACCGGTGTCCCGGCCCGCCCGCGCCGCGGCCCCGGCCCCTGACCAGCGGCATCAGACCACACCGACCCACCACTGGCGGCCGGCCCGCATCCACGATCAGGCCACGCCGGGCCCATCATCAGCGGTCATCCCGCACTTGCGGCATCAGACCACGCCCAAGCCACCACCAGCGGCCGGCCCGCACCCGCGGCATCAGACCATCGCCCGACCCACCACCGACCGCCGGCCCGCGTCTACGGCATCAGGTCGTCTGCTGGGGGGTGCCGGTCGCCGTGATCTCCCGTACCCAGGGCGTCTTCGCGTCGACGCGGCTGCTCTTCTCCACGTCCCAGGTGCCGTAGCGCGGGTTGAGGTCGATCTGGAGGTCCGCGGAGGCGGCGGACATGGCCTTCCAGAAGGCGGGCGCCGAGGTGTCGGTGCCGAGCTTCTGGGCGAGCTTCTGGGCCTCCAGCTGGACCCGGAGGTTGTCGTCGAGCCGGTTCGGCGCGACCCCGTACCGCTGGAGCCACGTCGTCTCCAGCACCTTCGCGCCGCCCGCCTGCTGCTCCAGGCCGGTGCGCATCTGCTGGAGCTCCTTGGGGCTCACGGTGACGCCCGCGTCCCGCGCGGCCCGGTGCAGCACCCGGTCGAGGACCATGTTGTGCAGGGTGTCGCGGGTGAGGCTGCTGGTGGAGGCGAGTACCTGCTGGTACTGGCTCTCGTCCGGCACCACCGCCCGCTGCGCCCGGCGCACCTCGTTCACCCGGTTCTCCAGCTGGGCGACCGTGATCCGCTGACCGCCCACGACGGCCGCCGCGCCCGGATGCGCCTCGCCTCCGCAGGCGGTGAGCAGGGGTGCCGCGGCGGCGATCACGGCGGACAGGACGAGCGCGGTGCGACGGCGGCGGTGCAAGGAAACCTCCCGAGGAGATTGTGCGACGGTGCACAAGGTCTTGCGGTGATCGATGGTAGGCAGTGGGCAGCCTCTGGCCAACCCATCGGACCAACGATTCACCTGCTCTTCGGGCACCGGCCCGTCCCCGCCGCGGCGATGTCAGCCGACGATGGCCACCGGTGCGTCCCAGGCGTCCCGGTCCACGGTGATCGTGTAACCGTTCCGCGTCTCCTTGCTGTTCACCATGTACTGGTGGCCACGGCTGTGGTTGGTGAACTGCGTCGCGCCCCACGGCCAGTCCGTGGTCGTGGTGTTCTTCTTGTCCCACAGCGCGTACCAGAGGTTGCCCGGCAGGTCCGTCTTGTCGGTCGCGGTGGCGATCGCCTTGGCGCTGGAACTGGTGAAGCCGTACATGCCGCCGCGGTACGTCTTGCCGCGCAGCGTCTTCGTGAAGGAGCGCACATACGTCAGGACGGCGTTGTTGCACGCCTTGTTCGTGACGTCGTACGCCTCCATGTCCAGGTAGATCGGGCTGCCGGCCTTCATGCCGAGCGCGGCGGCCTTGGCCACGGCGTCGGCGGCGTCGTGCGCGCCGAGGGAGGCGGCGGTGGTGGCCGTGATCTTCTCCGGGCTGGAACCGGTCTGGCAGGGCGGCTGGGCGCCGACGTAGATCGGGATGAGCTTCCAGCCGACGGCGTTGACGGACTTGACCCAGGAGGTGGTCAGGTTGGGCTGGTTGCAGCCGCGGTTCTTGCCGCCCACGTAGACGGCGGCGGCCCCGTAGAAGCCGGTGTGCCATGCCTTCATCGCGGCCAGCGAGGGCGCGGCGCAGGTGTCGAAGGCGCGGCCGGTGTACGTCTTCTGCGCGGGCCAGGTGGTGGCGGCCATGGAGGTCTGCGCGGCGATGCCCGCGCCGGCCGCGACGACGGCGCCCACCGCCGCCCACGTGATGTACCGGCGCTTCTTCGACTGCCGATGGCTGGACATGAAGACCCCACCCCTGATCGCTCGGTGCCCGCGACGGCGCGCGGGCCGGCACACGCTGTCCGGCACACGCCGCGCACCCGCCCCGCACGCACTGTCTGGCATGCGCTGTCTGGCACGTACTGTCTGGCAAAAACGAACCGCAACCTATCCGGCCGCGTCCCTGGCTTCGGAAAACTCCGCCCCTGGAAGATCACAAGATTCCCACAGGAGTCGGCAAAGCCTAGCCGCGCACCTGTCCCAGCCACTGCAGGCTCCGTCTGACCTCGGCGGCCAGTGGGTGGCCTGGGCCATGCACCCGCTCCACATCGATCAGCAGCCGCGCGAGCGTGTCGTGGGCGGCGGGCCGGTCGCCGAGCGCGAGCAGCAGATGGCCGATGCGACGGCGCACGTCGTGGCCGAGCCGCGGGTCACCGGACACGTACTGGTTCTCGTAGTACGGCAGCAGTGCGCGGTACTCGGCGAGCGCCGCCGCCGCATCGCCGAGTTGTTCCAGGCACTGGGCGGCCTCGTAGCGGAAGCGCAGGGACTGCGGATCGGACGGGCCGGCCTCGGCGGCGCGCTCGTCGGCAAGGCGGCGCAGTTCGGGCAGCGCGCGCCGGTACTGGCCGTCGTCCATCAGCGTGGCCGCGTACTGCTTGCGCAGCGTGCGCACGACCGGTGAGTGCTCGCCGTGCTGCTCGGCGGCGGTCGGCAGGATCGCGCCGAGGATGTCGACGGCCTGGGTGATGCGGCCCTCGCCGAGCAGCCGCTTGACCTCGTCCACGGCGGCGGCGACATCGGGCCTGCCGGGGGCGGCCGGCACCGGGGCGGGTGAGGGCACGGGTGTGCGCGCGAGGTCCGGCCAGGGGGCGTGCGGGCGCAGGAAGGGGCGCGTGGGATCCAGCGGTTGCCCGGTCGGCGTGCCCCGCCCCGGCAGCAGCGGCGCCAGGTGTTCGTACACTTCCTGCGCGGACCCGGGGCGGTGCTGCGGATCCTTGGCGAGCAGACGCAGCACCAGCGCCTCCAGGGGCTCCGGCACCTCGGGGCGGATCCGGCGCACGGGCAGCGGCGGCTCGTACAGGTGCCGGTGCAGCACGCCGAGCGCCGTGGAACCCGCGAACGGCACGTCGCCGCTGAGCAGTTCGTGCAGCAGCACGCCGAGCGCGTACAGGTCGGTGTACGGGCCGACGGCACCGCCCATCGCCTGCTCGGGCGCCATGTACGCGGGCGAGCCGATCGGCGAGCCCGTGTGGGTCAGACGCGTGGTGTCCGTGTCCATCACGGAGGCGACGCCGAGGTCGAGGACGGTGACCGTACCGTCCTGCTTCACCATCACGTTGCGCGGCTTCAGGTCCCGGTGCACGATCGGCACCGCGTGCACGGCGCTCAGCACCGCGCACAGCTGCGCGGCGACGGCGACCGCCCACTGCCACGGGTACGGATCGTGCTCGGCGAGGTGGTCGGACAGGTCGGCGCCGTCGACGTACTGCATGACGAGGAACAGCTCCTCGCCCTCGCTGCCCGCGTCGTGCACGGTCACCAGGCCGGGGTGGTCGACCTGCGCGGTCACCCGGCACTCGCGTACGAACCGGCGGCGCAGTTCGTCGGCCTCCTGTCCGGCCACCTTGTCGGGGCGCAGCAGCTTCACCGCCACGCGCCGGTCGAGCCGCTGGTCGTACGCCGTCCAGACCTGGCCCATGCCGCCCTGCCCGATCAGCGTGGACAGTGCGTAGCGCCCGGCGACGACGCGTCCCGCCGCCACGCTCACCTTCCGCCTTCGCGGTCGCCGCCGTTGCCGTCCGTGGGTTGCCCGTCGTGCCTGCGCAGATAGTCGCTCAGCTCGTCGAGTTCGGCGCGCACCTGGTCGATGCGCGCGGGCGCCGGACGCGCGGGCGGCGCGGGTATCGGCGGCCGCGGCCCCGGCGGTCCGGCGGCCGGCGCGGGCGGTACGGGGGTGTGCGGGGCGGGGGTGTGCGGGGCGGGCGCGTGCGGTACGGGCGTGTGCGGGGCGGGCGCGTGCGGTACGGGCGTGTGCGGGGCGGGCGTGTGCGGCATCCGGGGCTGCGGCATCGCGGGGTGCGGCACGATCGGTACGGTCGTCCCGGTGAACGGCGGCTGCCCGTAGCCGTACCCCGGTGTCCGCGGCCCGTCGTGGGCCTCCTGGAGTCGCTGGAAGTGGCGTATGTCCGCGACCAGGTAGTACGCGGTCGAGGCCACGAGCGTGAAGAGCAGCACGGTGAGGCCCAGATAGCCGCCGGGGGTGTGGATCTCGTCACCCGGCTCGCTGCCCAGCAGCACCACGCTGAGCACATCGGCCGCCAAGACCGCCACCAGCAGGCCCCGGTCCAGCCCCCTGCGGGTCACGACGGCCAGGCGCAGCATCATCGCCCAGCTCAGAAAGCCCATGCTGACGAAGGCGAGCCCCACGAACAGCACACGCAGGAAGACCAGCCCCGCGGGGTGCGGCGGCTGCTTCACCGGCTGTGCATAGCCGTGGCCTTGCATGGCTGCTCCTGTGGTGCCTGAAGTGGGCGTACGTGCCCGCCGGCACGGTCCGCAGCGCGGGCGACGCCGGTCGGGCGATGTCGCTTCGAGCATATGACCCACCAGGGACAAGCGGTCCAACGTTGTGGACAGGGAGCTACCGAACCGTTGTCGACCCGCGGCGCCCGCGCCCGCCGCCCGGCACCGCCCGTCTCAGTCGGGCGCCACCGTGCCGTCGGTCAGACCGTCGTACATCCCGCGCACAAGGTGCTCGCCGAGTCGGCCCGCGCGCGCGAGCGCCCGCTCGAACTCGTCCAGGGCGCGGAAACGCGCCCCGTAGCGCCGCTGTTCGTCCAGCGGGAGCCGCGGCAGATGCAGGCGGCGCACGTCGAGACGGGTGGCGGTGGAGGCGTAGCTGCTGGCCTGCCGGTTGTTGGCGGTGCCGCGCAGGAAGCCGGCGAGGAACCACGGATCGAGCGCCGCCGGATCGGGACGCAGCAGCACGAGGTTGCGGCCCAGCGCGGCACCGGCCGTCGCGTCGTCGATCACCCGGACCACCGAGCCGCCGCCGAGCACCGGGACGACGATGTCGCCCGGTTCGGTCAGCACGGCTTCCTCGTCGCTCTCCGGGAGCGTCCCGGAGGGCCCGGTTCCGGCGAGGACGTCATGGTCGGTGAGGACGGGCACACGCGCGTGCCCGCCGTTGCCGCCCGTACGCATCAACAGGGCGCCCCCGCGCGCGAGTTCGCCGACCGTCGTCAGCGGCCTGCGCACCGGCCGCGCGAGGTCGGCGGGCGGCGGGGTGAGCGTGGCGGCCAGGCGCAGGCTCTCACCGAGCCGCTCCCGTACGTCCGTGAGCTGCTCCGCTCCGCCGGCCGCGGCCGGCGGCGGCAGATGCCGGGCGGGGGCGAGGTCGACGTCGTCGTCGAGCAGTTCGATCACCGGCACGGAACGCGCGAGCCCCGGCCGCTCCTCCAGTCGCCCCGCGCCTTCGAAGGCACGCCAGGCCTCCAGGACGGCGTCCCGCACCGCCTGCCAGTCCGGCCCGCCACGCCCCTGCGCGGCGAACCGCGCGGTGTCCACGAGCAGCGCCTCGGGCTGCGCGACGGCCCGGTCGGGGCGGCGCAGCACCCACACGTGCAGGGGAATGTTGTACGGCGGCGCCGCCCCGACCGGCAGCGCGACGACGGCCCGCAGCGCACCGCGGCGCAGCAGTTCGGCGCGGATCCGGCGGCCGGAGCGGCGGGATGCCGCGGCGGGCGGCATGAGCAGCACGGCGGTGCCGCCGTCCCGCAGCCGGGCGAGCGCGTGCTGCACCCAGGCCAGCTCGGACTCGGTGCGCGCCGGGAAGCCGTACTCCCAGCGGGGGTCGTAGGCGAGTTCGTCGTGGCCCCAGTTGCGCTCGTTGAACGGCGGATGGCACAGGACGGCGTCGGCGCGCAGCCACGGGTACGCGTCGGCGCGCAGGCTGTCGCCGGCCGCGCCGCGGACGGTCGCGCGGGTGTGCAGGGCGAGCCGGATCGCCGTGAGCGCGGCGAGGTCGGGGGCGCTGTCCTGGGCGTGCGGCTCCTGATCGGGGCGGGCGGTCACGGCACACAGCAGGGCGCCGGTGCCGCAGGCCGGGTCGAGCACGGTACGGGCGGGGCCCGCGAGGTCGGCCATGAGCCGGGCGAGTTCGGCCGGGGTGAGCGTGTACTGGCGCGGGTTGGCATCCAGGTGCCGCCCCAGCAGGAACTCGAACGTCCCCGGGGCGCCCGCCTCGGCCGCCATCTCTGCGACGCCGCGGAGCAACGGGGTGGAGGGAAACAGGTCAGGCCCGGTGGGCGCGTGAACCGCGGGGGCGGCATGTACGGCGGGCTGGAGGTTCACGGCGGCTGGGGGGTTCACAGCGGGCTGGGAGTTCACGTCAGCCGGAGTGTTCACGGCGGGCTGCGGGTTCACAGGCGGCCGGGTGTTCACGGGGGGCTGGGGGTTCACACCGGGCCGGGCGTTCACAGCGGACTGGGAGTTCACGCCACCACTGGCATTCACAGCGGCGCCCCGGTTCACAGCAGCGCCCGGGTTCACAGCAGCCTGAGGGTTCACACCGGGCCGGGTGTTCAGGGCCCGCCCGGTGTTCACGGCAGGCCGCGGGTTCACAGTGGGCCCGGTGTTCACACGGGTCGGGGCGCCGGCCGCGGAGTGCGTGTGCGGTGCTGCTCTGCGCGGCGCGCCGAAGCGCGGGGTCAACACCTGTTCCAGCGCGCCGGGCAGTTTCGCGGCCAGTCGCTCGTCGGTGCCGGCGCTCGCGTCCCGCCAGAGTTCGGGCCGTTCATGGATCAGCAGGAGTACGCACCCCGCGTGCACCAGGGCGGTGACCGGGCCCGCGGGGTGTCCAGCGAGCTGTTGCCAGACGCGTTCGCGCAGCGGGACCTCGGCGAGTTTGCCCTGCTTGCGCAGCCATGCCTCGACCTCGGCCAGGGCGAAGGAGGGGCTGGTCTCGGTGCCGCCGACCGGCTTGGGGAAGTCGGCGTGCCGGCGACGCCAGTTGCTGACGGCGGCACGGCCGACGCCGGCGAGCCGCGCGATGCCCGCCGCGGTCACTTCCGTCGCGTTGTCCTGCATGCGCCCCAACTCCCTCGTCGGTGTGTGACGCCGAGCATAGCGATGTTTACATGATCCACCCCTTCACGCCCGTGTACAAATAGCATTGCGTGAATCATGTTGACTCGGTTCACAAGCTCTGCTCTTATTGACTCACCGAACAGGACCGTTCGTTGGACCGTTCGTCGTCCATCCGCCCCTTCTCACTTCACCGAGGAACCTCCATGCGTCGCACCGCACTCGCCGTTCTCTGTCTCGCCGCCGTGAGCGCCGCGGGGCTCACCGGCTGTCAATCGGGGCAGGACAAGGCGGACAGCAAACCGAAGGAGCCGTTCGCCGGACTGACCGGAGGGGAGATCGCCGACCGGGCGATGAAGGCCACCACCGGTGCCTCGTCGTTGCGGATGACGGGCGACATCGCCGACGACGCCTCCGACGGCACCATCCGGATCGACATGGCCCTGGACAAGAAGGGCGAGTGCGCCGGCACCCTGAGCCTGGACGGACAGGGCAAGGCCGATCTGATCAAGACCGGCGCCACCGTCTACATGAAGTACGACGAGGCGTTCCTGCGCGCCCAGAGCAAGGGCGAGTCCAAGGCCGACACCGACGCGGCCGTGGCGATGCTGGCCGGCAAGTGGACCAGGATGTCCGCGAAGGGCCAGGACGCCAAGGACATCGCCGGTTTCTGCGACCTGGGGTCGGTGCTCTCGGGCGCGGACGACGTCCGCTCGGACGCCACCCGCGGGAAGACGTCCACCGTCGCGGGCACGCCCGCGATCGTCCTGCACGAGAAGGACGGCAAGGACCGGTACACGCTGTACGTCGCCACCGAGGGCGAGCCGTATCTGCTGAAGGTCGACGGCGGCTCCGCGAAGGACGCGGTGCGCCTCACCTTCAGCGACTACGACCGGCCCGTGCCGGCGAAGAAGCCGGCCGGCAAGATCCTCGACCTGGACGCGCTCGGCGGCTGAGGCTCAGCGCGCGTGGAAGCGCTCCGGTGCCTTGGTCGGGTTGCCGCCGGAGGGCAGTTTCTGGTCCGGGCAGGCGGCGAGCACCTTCTTCATGGCGGCCTGTTCCGAGGCGGTGACCCACAGCTCGTACTTCTGCTTCACGGCGACCTGGGCGGCGACGTACGCGCACCGGTAGGACTTGTTGGGCGGCAGCCAGGTCGCCGTGTCGCCGTCGCCCTTGCCGCGGTTGGTGCTCGCGTCGACGGCGATCAGGTTGAGCGGGTCGTTGGCGAGGGCTATGCGCTTGCCGGCGTCCCAGTACTTGGCGCCCTTCTGCCAGGCGTCCGAGAGGGCGACGACGTGGTCGATGTCCACCTGGCTGCGACCGCGCCGGTAGGTGATGTCCTTGCCGGAGTACGGATCGGGTTCCAGCAGGCCGTAGGAGACCTTGCAGTCGCCGTCGGTGAACTTCACGTCCTTCAGGTCGCGTTTGAGGATGTCGTCGCGGGTGTTGCAGGAGTTGGAGTCGGTGTCGGCCCAGGCCGAGCCGAACCGGTCGCGGGCGTAACCGGTCTTCGGGGCGCGCCCCTTGACGGTCAGTGACTCCGCGGCGGCCAGGGCCGCGCCCCCGCCGCCCGTGCCCTCGGCCCCGGAGGATCCGTCCGTCTGCAGCTCCGTGCAGCCGGCCACGGCAAGCATCACGACGGCGGCGGTGACGGCCCCGCCCCTCAGACGCCCCACGGCGCGTCCCCCTTGGGTTCCTCTGCTCCGCCCCGGCGTGGAGCGGATCCTTGCTGGTGACACGGTAGCCGCCGACGGATGGACAGCGCAGAGGGCTCAAAGGGGCGTTGGGGGCGAACAGGGCGTATCGCCGGTGGCACGTCGGCGACTTGTGGGTCGACTCACACCCCACCGCCCCGGCAGCCGCCCCGCACGCAGCCCACCCCGACGCCAACGACCCACTCCACCCCCGGCCCACCGCAGACCCCACCGCCAGGCACCCCGCCACACACCCGGCCCGCCGACCTCACCGCCAGGCACCCCGCCCCCATCCAGCCCACCATCGACGCCACCCGACCCGGAGCCGACCCACATCCGGCCCACCGCCCCGGAACCGAACCACCGCCCCGGAACCGACCCACCACCGGCTCCACCCGACCCGGAACCGAACCACCGCCGACGCCGTCCGCCCCGGAACCGCCCCGCGCCCGGCGTCGTTGGTCCCGTGCCCGCCGGACGGCGTCCCGTGGGGTGGGGTTATGAGCCCAGGATGGTGGCCAGGAACTCGCCGACCCAGGACAGCAGTTCGCGGCCGACCAGTGGCTTGCCGCCCACCTTCGCCGTCTTCGGGCGGGGGACCAGGATCTGGTGGACGGCCGGCTTGATGACCGTCCCCGGGTACAGCCGCTTGACCCGCAGCTCCTGCGACTCGCGCAACTCCACCGGCGCGAAACGGATGTTGTTGCCCTGCAGAACGATCTCGCCGACCCCGCACGCCCGCGCCAGCATCCTGAGCCCGGCCACCAGCAGTAGGTTCTCCACCGGTTCGGGCAACTTGCCGTAGCGGTCGACCAGTTCCTCGCGTACGGACGTGATGTCGGCCTCCGAGTTGGCGGAGGCGATGGACCGGTACGCCTGGAGACGCAACCGCTCGCCGGGCGCGTAGTCGTGCGGGACGTGCGCGTCGACGGGCAGCTCGATCTTGACCTCCAGCGGCGGCTCCTCCTCGATCGCGCCGGTCTCCAGCTGCCGCCGGTAGTCGGCGACGGCCTCGCCCACCATGCGCACGTACAGGTCGAAGCCGACGCCCGCGATATGGCCGGACTGCTCGCCGCCGAGCAGGTTCCCGGCGCCGCGGATCTCCAGGTCCTTCATCGCGACATACATGCCGGCGCCCATCTCGGTGTGCTGGGCGATGGTCGCGAGCCGTTCGTGCGCGGTCTCCGTCAGCGGCTTCTCCGGCGGGTAGAGGAAGTACGCGTATCCCCGCTCCCTGCCCCGGCCCACGCGCCCGCGCAGCTGGTGCAGCTGGGACAGGCCGAAGGTGTCGCCGCGCTCCACGATCAGGGTGTTGGCGTTGGAGATGTCGATGCCGGACTCGACGATCGTCGTGGACACCAGCACGTCGAACTTCTTCTCCCAGAAGTCGACGACGACCTGTTCCAGCGTCGACTCCGACATCTGGCCGTGCGCGGTGGCGATGCGCGCCTCGGGGACGATCTCCCGCAGCCGGGCGGCGGCCCGGTCGATCGACTCGACCCGGTTGTGGATGTAGAAGACCTGGCCCTCGCGCAGCAGTTCGCGGCGGATCGCGGCGCCGATCTGCTTCTGCTCGTAGGGCCCGACGAAGGTCAGCACCGGGTGCCGCTCCTCCGGCGGGGTGGTGATCGTGGACATCTCGCGGATGCCGGTGACCGCCATCTCCAGGGTGCGCGGGATCGGGGTCGCGGACATCGTCAGGACGTCGACGTTGGCGCGCAGCTTCTTCAGCTGCTCCTTGTGCTCGACGCCGAAGCGCTGCTCCTCGTCGACGATGACCAGGCCGAGGTCCTTGAACTTGGTCTCGGCGGAGAAGAGGCGGTGGGTGCCGATGACGACGTCCACGGAGCCGTCCCGCAGGCCCTCCAGGACGGCCTTGGCCTCGGTGTCGGTCTGGAAGCGGGACAGGGCGCGCACGTTCACCGGGAACTGGGCGTAGCGTTCGCCGAACGTCCCGAAGTGCTGCTGCACCAGCAGGGTGGTCGGCACGAGCACCGCGACCTGCTTGCCGTCCTGCACCGCCTTGAAGGCGGCCCGCACCGCGATCTCAGTCTTGCCGTAGCCGACGTCGCCGCAGATCAGGCGGTCCATCGGGACCGACTTCTCCATGTCCTCCTTGACTTCGGAGATCGTGGTCAGCTGGTCGGGGGTCTCGGCGTAGGGGAAGGCGTCCTCCAGTTCGCGCTGCCAGGGGGTGTCCCCGCCGAAGGCGTGCCCGGGTGCGGCCATCCGCGCGCTGTACAGCTTGATCAGGTCGGCGGCGATCTCCTTGACGGCCTTCTTCGCGCGTGCCTTGGTCTTCGTCCAGTCGGCGCCGCCCAGGCGGTGCAGGGTGGGTGCCTCGCCGCCGACGTACTTGGTGATCTGCTCCAGCTGGTCGGTGGGGATGTAGAGGCGGTCGCCGGGCTGGCCGCGCTTGGCGGGGGCGTACTCGACCACCAGGTACTCGCGGGTGGCGCCCTGCACGGTGCGCTGGACCATCTCGATGTAGCGGCCGACGCCGTGCTGCTCGTGGACGATGTAGTCGCCCGTCTCCAGGGTCAGCGGGTCGATGGTCTTGCGGCGGCGGGCGGGCATGCGGGCGCCGTCCTTGCCGGCCGCTTTCTGCCCGGACAGGTCGGTCTCGGTGAGGACGGCGAGCCGCAGCACCGGGTCCACGAAGCCGTAGTCGATGGAGCCGCAGGCCACGTGCACGACGGACGGTGCGATCTGCCCGAGGTCGACATCCAGGCGGGCCGCGACGCCCTCGTTGCCGAGCACTTCGACCGTGCGGGCGGCCGGTCCGTGGCCTTCGGTGACGAAGACGGTGCGCCAGCCGTCGGCGAGCCAGCCCTTGGTGTCGGCGAGCGCCTTGGCGGTGTCGCCGCGGTAGGTGTCCGGCGCGTGCATGCCCAGCTGGAGGGTGTCGGCGTCGCCCGTCGGGTCGGCGGCCGACGTCAGCGACTCGTCGGCGGCGAACGGGGACACCGACCACCACATCATGCCCAGCTCGCGGGCCCGGTCCCGGATGTCCGCGAGGGACCACAGGGAGGCCGCGCCGACGTCGATGGGGGCCTCTCCGCCGCCGGCGGTGGCCGCCCAGGACGCCTGAAGGAACTCCTGTGAGGTGGCGACGAGGTCGGCGGCACGCGTGCGGACCCGCTCCGGGTCGCAGACGAGGCTCATGGCGCCGGCGGGCAGGACGTCGAGCAGCAGCTCCATGTCGTCGACCAGGACGGGGGCCAGGGACTCCATGCCCTCGACCGCGATGCCCTCGGCGATCTTCCCGAGGAGTTCGCCCAGCTCGGGGTGTTCCTCGGCGAGGGTACGCGCACGCGTGCGTACGTCGTCCGTGAGCAGCAGCTCGCGGCAGGGAGGCGCCCACAGGCCGTGCTCGGCGACCTCGAGGGAGCGCTGGTCGGCGACCTTGAAGTAGCGGATCTCCTCGACGTCGTCGCCCCAGAACTCGACGCGCAGGGGGTGCTCCTCGGTGGGCGGGAACACATCGAGGATGCCGCCGCGCACCGCGAACTCGCCGCGCTTCTCGACCAGTTCCACGCGCGCGTAGGCGGCGGCGCCGAGGGCGTCCACGATCTCGTTCAGGTCGGCGTTCTGGCCGCTCCTCAAGGCCACCGGTTCGAGGTCGCCGAGGCCCTTGACCTGCGGTTGCAGCACGGAGCGCACGGGGGCGACGACGACGGAGACCGGGCCGGTCTCCGGGTCGTCCAGGCTGGGGTGGGCGAGGCGGCGCAGCACGGCGAGGCGGCGGCCGACGGTGTCGCTGCGCGGGCTGAGCCGCTCGTGCGGAAGGGTCTCCCAGGAGGGGTACTCCACGACGCCCTCCGCCGGCAGCAGCGAGCGGAGCGCGGCGGCCAGGTCCTCGGCCTCGCGGCCGGTGGCCGTCACGGCGAGCACGGGGCGGCCGGTCTCGCGGGCCAGGGCGGCGATCGCGAAGGGGCGGGCCGCCGGGGGGCCGACCAGGTCGACGTGGGTGCGGTTGCCGTCGGCCGCCGCCTTGATCGCTTCCGCGAGGGCGGCGTCCTTGACGACGGCGTCGAGCAGACCGTGCAGGCTCATGGAGGGGTGTCCGTCCTGGAAGGGGCAACGCGAATCACCCGACACGCTGCGCGGGCCGGGGGTCTCCAGCCTACGACGCCCGAGTGACGTTCACCCGCGAGTGCGATCGCTGTGACGGTGCGTGAAGGATCACGGCCAGCGCCGCCGCCGTGTTCATAAGCCCCAGTGAGCCGGCCCAGCTGGAGGATCAACTGGCGCCGGCCAGGTCGTCGGCATCCCGCAGGACGAGGCACGCGCCCGCCTCGGGCTGGGCCGCCGGTGACCAGACGATGACGAGGGGCCCGGGGCCGGGGAGTTCTCGTTTCCCGGCGCCGGGCCCTTCCCCCGCAACCCCCGTCTGCGGTGGTCCTGACGGCGTCACTCCGTGGCGATCGCGTTCAGTACGTTCATGCGGCCCGCGCGGAACGCCGGGATCAGCGCGGCGAACAGGCCCACGAAGGCGGAGCCGACGAAGACGCCGATGATCGTCGGCCAGGGGATGTCCAGGACGCCCAGGCCCTCCAGGGCGAGCAGCTTCTGGGCGGTGGTGCCCCAGCCCATGCCCAGGCCGAGACCGAGGAGGGCGCCGAAGAGGGCGATGACCACGGACTCCATGCGGATCATGCGACGCAGCTGGCGGCGGGAGAGACCGATGGCCCGCATCAGGCCGATCTCCCGGGTCCTCTCGACCACCGACAGCGCCAGGGTGTTCACCACGCCCAGCACCGCGACGATGATCGCCAGGGCGAGCAGGCCGTAGACCATGTTCAGGAGCTGGCCGACCTGGTCCTTCAGTTCCTGCTTGTAGTCGGTCTGGTCCCTGACCTGGTACGTCGGGTACTTCTTCAGCGCGCTCTTCAGGGCTGCGTACGCCTGCTTCTCCTGGCCCTTCTCCGCCTTCGCGAACATGATCACGTTCGGCGGGATCTGGCTCTTGGGCAGGTACTTCTCCATCGTGGCGATGCTGGTGTAGCGGGCGCCCTGGTCGATCGCGCTGGAGTCGTCGGTGATCGCGGCCACCTTCAGGCGGGCCGTTCGGCCACCCTTGAAGGCGACGGTGAGGGTGTCGCCGACGTGCACGTCGTGCTTCTTCGCGTAGTCGGAGCCCACCGACATCGCGTCGCTGCCGTAGGCGTCCTTCAGGGTGCCCTCGGTGGTCGGGCGGCGCAGATCGTCGGCGTACGTCGGATCCGCGGCGGTGATGCCGGAGTCGTCCACCTTGCCGTCGGGCGAGGTGAGGGTGGCGTCGAGGGCCTTGTAGCGGGTGACGTGGGCCAGGCCCGGGGCCTGCTCCATGGCCTTCTCCGCCTGCGGCACGATCGGCTGGTTGCCCTCGACGATGAAGTCCGCGCCGACCGACTTGTCCAGTTCGCTGGTGGCGGAGGCGACCATGGAGGAGCCGACCACCGACAGGCAGGCGACCAGCGCGAGGCCGATCATCAGGGCGGCGCCGGTGGCTCCGGTGCGCCGCGGGTTGCGCAGGGCGTTGCGTTCGGCCATCCGGCCGACCGGGCCGAAGGCCCGCAGCAGCACCGCGCTGATCACCCGGACCACACCGCCGGCCAGCAGCGGACCGATGACGACGAAGCCGATCAGGGTCAGCACGATGCCCAGGCCGAGGACGAGCGCGCCGTCGCTCGCCTTGTCGGCGGTGGCCGCCGCGTACAGGGCGGCACCGCCGGCGCCGGTCAGCACCAGGCCGATCAGGCCGCGCACCAGGCCCGCCCGGCCGTCGGCCGGGGTGCCGGCGTCGCGCAGCGCGGCCATCGGGGAGACCTTGCCGGCACGCCGGGCCGGCAGATAGGCGGCCAGCACGGTGACGACCACGCCGAGCACCAGGCCCACCACCGGGGTGGTGGCCTTGACGGTCAGGTCCCGGGTGGACAGTTCCATGCCCGCCGCGCCCATGAGCTTCATGAGGCCGACCGCGATGCCGACGCCGGCGCCGACGCCGAGGACCGAGCCGACGAAGCCGAGCAGCAGCGCCTCGACCAGCACCGACCGGTTGACCTGCCGGCGGGAGGAGCCGATGGCCCGCATCAGGCCGATCTCGCGGGTGCGCTGGGCGACCAGCATCGAGAAGGTGTTGATGATCAGGAAGATGCCCACCAGGAACGCGATCCCGGCGAAGCCGAGCATGGCGTACTTGATGACGTCCATGAAGGAGCCGACGTCCTTGCGGTTCTCGTCGGCGTTCTCCTTGGCCGTCTGGAACTTGTACGGCCCGCCGAGCGCGCCCGCGACGTTCTGCTTGAGCTGCGCGTCGGAGACGCCGGCCGCGGCGGTGACGTTGAACTGGGTGTAGCGGCCGGTGCTGCCGAGCAGGTGGCGCTGGGCGGTGGGGGTGTCGAAGTAGACGATGGCGGCGCCGGGGTTGGTCACCTTGAAGGTGGCGATGCCGGCGATCCGGGCGGTGAAGTCGCCCCGCTGGGTGATGGTGCGCAGTTCGTCGCCGAGCCCCAGGTGGTGCTTGTCGGCGGTGTCGGCGTCGACCATCATCTCGGTCGGACCGCGCGGGGCGTGCCCGGAGGTGATCTCCATGGAACGCAGGTCGCTGCTGGTCCAGTTGCCCGCGATGGTGGGGGCGCCGGTGGTGGAGCCCATGTTCTCGTTGTCACCGTCGACCACGGTCACGCTCATCGAACTGACCGCGCCCTCGGCGGACTTGACACCGTCGACGGTCTTGACCCGGTCCAGGGTGGCGGCGGGCAGCGACAGCGGCACGCCGTTCTGCGGGGTCTCCTCGCTCTTGGCGTCCTTGGGCGAGACGGTGACATCGGACGCGGTCACCGAGAACAGCTTGTCGAACGTCGTGTTCATGGTGTCGGTGAACACCAGCGTGCCGCACACGAACGCGACCGACAGCAGGACGGCGACCGCCGACAGCGCCATGCGTCCCTTGTGCGCGAAGAAGTTGCGCAGCGACGTCTTCAGGACGGTCATGACGTGCGCCCCCGGGCGTCGAAGTCCTTCATGCGGTCGAGGACCTGGTCGGCGGTCGGCTGGTACATCTCGTCGACGATGCGGCCGTCGGCGAGGTAGAGGACCCGGTCCGCGTACGAGGCGGCCACCGGGTCGTGGGTGACCATCACGATGGTCTGGCCCAGTTCGTCGACCGACCGGCGCAGAAAGCCCAGCACCTCGGCGCCCGCCCGGGAGTCGAGGTTTCCGGTCGGCTCGTCACCGAAGATGATCTCGGGGCGGGCGGCCAGCGCGCGGGCCACGGCGACCCGCTGCTGCTGTCCGCCGGAGAGCTGGGTGGGCCGGTGCTTGAGCCGTCCGGCCAGGCCGACGGTCTCCACCACCCGGTCCAGCCACGCCTTGTCGGGCTTGCGCCCGGCGATGTCCATGGGAAGGGTGATGTTCTCGATCGCGTTCAGCGTCGGCAGCAGGTTGAACGCCTGGAAGATGAACCCGATCCGGTCCCGGCGCAGTTGGGTGAGCTTCTTGTCCTTCAGGCCGGTGATCTCGGTCTCGTCCAGGTGGATCTGCCCGCTGGTGACCGTGTCGAGTCCGGCGAGGCAGTGCATCAGGGTGGACTTGCCGGACCCCGAGGGGCCCATGATCGCGGTGAACTGGCCGCGGGCGATGTCCACGTCGACGTGGTCGAGGGCGACGACCCGGGTCTCCCCGGAGCCGTACGCCTTGACGACCTGCCGCGCCCGCGCGGCAACGGCCGTACGCCCTCCAGTGCCCCCGTGCCTGGGAATGGTCACAGCCGATGTCACGGTAAGTCTCCTATGTCGGTTTGCGCTTGGGTGGCGCGAAACGGTACGTCGATGAGTCTGATGGCCGGCAAGGGGTCCGCGCGCTGGTGCACAGCCCCGTCTTCTCCTGGGGAAAACCCCACCCCTGCCGTGCGGCGAGCCGCCCCCCAGCGGCGTAGGACCAGGTTAAGGACGACGGCGTACGGCTCTCGTCCTCCGCCGGGACGAACCCTGCCCGGGCCTCAGTACGGAGGTACCCCTAGGGGCCGTCCACCGCCGGGTGGACACCTTCTCGGGGTCGGGTCCACCCTTCGGCCAAGGAAGCCTCCACCCTGCCGTCGCGTCAGGGTCAAGTGGGAAGCTGTCGTACGCCGGACGGATGTACAGGGAAACCAGTCAGGGGGACCGCGGTGGACAGCACGAGACCCGTGACACGGGACGCCGCTCAGCAGACCGGGACGAGCCGCCGGGGCGCGGTGGTCGCCGCGCTGATGCTCGCGATGGCACTGGCGGCGCTCGACTCCACCATCGTCTCCACGGCCGTCCCGCAGATCGTCGGCGACCTCGGCGGCTTCTCCGTCTTCTCCTGGCTGTTCTCCGGCTATCTGCTCGCCGTCACCGTCACCCTGCCCGTCTACGGCAAGCTCTCCGACACCTTCGGCCGCAAACCGGTCCTGGTCGCGGGCGCGGCCGTCTTCCTGGCCGGCTCGCTGCTGTGCGCGCTCGCCTGGAACATGGGAGCGCTGATCGCGTTCCGCATCGTGCAGGGCCTGGGCGGCGGGGCGCTGCAGGGCACGGTGCAGACCCTCGCGGCCGATCTGTACCCGCTGAAGGAACGCCCGAAGATCCAGTCCAAGCTGTCCACGGTGTGGGCGGTGTCGGCGGTCGCAGGCCCGGGGCTCGGCGGGGTACTGGCGGCCTACGCGGACTGGCGGTGGATCTTCCTGGTCAACCTGCCCATCGGCGCGGCGGCCCTGTGGCTGATCGTCCGTCACCTCCACGAACCCGCACGCGCGCCGCGCACGCCCCCGCGCATCGACTGGGCGGGCGCGCTGGCGGTGTTCGCGTGCGGCGGGGCCCTGCTGACCGCGCTGGTGCAGGGCGGGGTGGCGTGGGCGTGGCTGTCCGCGCCGTCACTCGCCCTGTTCGCCACGGGCCTCGCCCTGGTCGCGGTCGTGGTGTGGGTGGAGCGCCGGGCGGCGGAGCCGATCATCCCCGGCTGGGTGTGGCGGCGCCGTACCATCGCCGCGGTCAACGTCGCGCTGGGCGCGCTCGGCCTGCTGATGGTGGCACCCACGGTGTTCCTGCCGACGTACGCGCAGTCGGTACTCGGCCTGGCCCCGGTGGCCGCCGGATTCGTGCTCTCCGTATGGACCCTGACCTGGCCGGTGTCCGCGGCGCTGAGCCAGCACGTGTACCGGCGCATCGGCTTTCGCGACACCGCGCTGCTCGGCATCGGCACGGCGGCGCTGATCCTGTTCGCGTTCCCCCTCCTGCCGTACCCGGGCGCCGCCTGGCAGCCGACGCTGCTGATGCTGCTGCTCGGCGCCGCGCTCGGCCTGTTCCAGCTGCCGCTGATCGTCGGCGTCCAGTCCACGGTGGGCTGGGCGGAACGCGGCACCGCCACCGCCTCCGTCCTGTTCTGCCGCCAGACCGGCCAGACCGTCGGCGCCGCCGTGTTCGGCGCGGTCGCCAACGGCGTACTGGCCGCCCGGCTGGGCGGCACGGGCGACCTGGACACGGTGACCCGCTCCCTGGACTCCGGCGCCGCCGCGGACTCCACCCGGCGCGCCGTCGCCGAGGCGGTGCACGCGGTGTACCTCGGAGCGGCCTGCGCGGCGGCCCTGGCCTTCCTGGCCCTGCTGCTCCTCGCGCCCCGCCGCTTCCCCGTCCTGAACGACTGATCCCGGCGCCCGACGGCCCCCGGCGCCGTACGGCCCGGTCACTCCCAGGCGGTACGCCCGGTCAGGGACGTGAGGCTGTCGCGCACACAGTCCATCTGCGCCTGCATCTCGTCCCACACCTCGCTGTGCTCGCGCAGCACCCGCTCGGTCTCCCGCGCGATGTGCTCCTGCCGCACCCGCGCCTGCGCAAGGATCTCGGCGGCACGCGCGTGTGCCTCGTCCTGACACCGCCGGGCCGCCTCCCGCGCCTGGCCGATCTCCCGCTGCGCCACGGCCAGCGCGGCCTCGGCCCGGACCACCGCCTCGGCGTCCCCGCTCTCCCGCGCCGCCGCCCGCTCAAGCTCCTCCTGCTCCGCCCCCGCCCACCGCGCCGCATGCTCCTTGGCCTGCTCGGCGAGCATCGCGGCGGTCCGCTGCCGCACCTCCCGCAGCGCCGCAAGCGCCTCACCACGCCACTCCTTGACCGCACGCCGGGCCCCGACGCGCACATCGTCCGCCTCGGCCTGCGCCGCCAGCAGCCGCCGGCGGACCCGCTCCTCGGCCTCCGCACGCACCGCGTCCGCCTCCTCCTGGGCCGCCCGGCGCACCCCGAGCGCATGCTCCCCGGCCCGGGCCACCTCCTCCCGCAGCACACCCCGAGCGCACTCCCGCAGGGCCGCCGCCTCCTCCTGCGCCAGCTGGAAGATACGGCACGCGTTCTCCCCGAGCGTCTCGTACGTCTGCGGAGCGAGCCGCGCGACCGTCTCGCCCAGCCGCTCCACCTCCGCCTCCATGTCCCTGGCGAGTACGGTCAGCCGCGCGGCCCGCTCCCACGCGGCGTCCCGCTCCGCCGAGAGCGCCGCCGTGTACGCGTCCACCTGCTCGGGGCGGTAGCCGCGCCCGCGGACGGTCAGGAAGCCGTGCGATGGCACCGATGCCCTGTTCATCCTGGAACCTCTCTCCGCCGAACACACACGAAATGATGATTTCGCGCAGATCAGGATGAATCAGGTGTAAGCGCCGTGACACGCAAAGGGGGCCGGGTCCGATCACTCGACCGGACCCGGCCCCCCGGGCTCACCAGCGCGCGGCTACAACAGGCCGTCCCACATCTGCTCCAGCAGCACCGACCACCAGCTCTCCGGCGAACCGAGCGCCGCCGGGTCGAGGGAGGCGAGCTGCGCCTGGAAATCGACGGTCCAGCGACCCGCCTGCTCCTGGTTCAGGCCGTACCGCAGCCGCCACATCCGGCCGAGCAGTGCCAGACAGCGCGCGAACTCCGGCAGACCGGTGTTCACGAACTGCGGCGGCACCGGCGCCCCGCCCGGCCCCGCCTCCACCGGCACGGCCACGATGTTCGCCGTGCCGTACTGCACACAGACCGCCCGGCCGAAGTCGGTGCCCATCACCAGATAGGAACCCGCGTCCGCGGCGGGCTGCACCCCGCGCTCCTGCGCCAGCTCCGCCAGCGTCGGCACCGGACGGCCCGGCTGGGCCTGCGCCCAGAAGAACGGGCCCATGTCCACCGGCAGCCCCGCCACGACCAGCGTGTGCGCCACCACCGGCGGCACGCCCTGCCGGGACACCGCGGCCTGCTCGAAGTGGAACACGCCCGGCCCGAACGCCGCCGCCAGCTCCTGCGCGACCCCCTCCGGCGGGACCGGCGGCGCGGCCTGCACCGGGGGCAGCGGCGCCCGCACCGGCGCCGGCCGCGCGGGACCGTCCGCCACCTGGTGCAACTCGCCCTGGTGCGCGAGCAGTTGCTGCATGCCCTGCTGCCGGCTCGCATGGTCCGTGCCGTACGGCGCGATGCTCGTGATGCGCGCCTGCGGCCACTGCTCGCGGATCATCCGCGCGCAGTAGGCGCCCGGCAGCTCACAGGACTCCAGCTCCGTGTGCAGCTCAAGCACCTGGTCCGGCGGGACGCTCATGGCGCGCAGCTCGTGGAAGATCTGCCACTCCGGGTGCGGCGTGCCCGGCGCCGAGCGCCGGATCAGCTGCTGCTCGGAACCGTCCTGCGCGCGGTAGCGCAGCACGGCCTGATACCCAGGGCCGACCGTCGGCGGCGCCTGCTGCGGATAGCCGTACGCGGGCGGCGGGACCGCGCCGGGCGGCGCCGGCGGGGCACCCGGGGGCACACCGGGAGCGCCCGGCGCACCGGGTACGCCGTGGGGCGGCGGAGGCATGCCGGGACCGCCCACCGGGGGCGCGGCCAGCACGGTCTCGGCATGGTGCACGGGAGTCGGCTGCGGGGCACCGCCGACGGGAGGCACACCCGGAACACCCGGCGGATTCGGCGCGCCAGGGGGCTGCGGCGCTCCGGGAGGCTGCGGGGCTCCCGGAGGCTGCGGAGGGCCGGGCGGGTTCGGCGCACCCGGGGCGCCCGGAGGCTGCGGCGCTCCGGGGCGCTGCGGGGCTCCGCCGCCCGTGCCGCCGCCCGCCATCCGGCTCGGGTCGGCCAGCACGGTCGCCGCGTGGTGCACGCTGCCGGGAGAGGCGTCGCCCGGGGCACCCGGCGGGTTCGGGGCGCCGGGTCCGGTGCCGCCGGGTCCGTCCGGGCCGAGCGACGACACGAGCTGCGTCGGTACGTACCCGCCGGGCGGCGCGGCCGGCCCACCCGGCGGCGGCGTGCTTCCCGGCCGTACGCCCGGGGTGCCCGGAGCGCCCGGCGGCGGAGGCGGCGCGCCCATGCCGCCACCACGACGCGGCGGCGCGGCCTTGCTCGTGGCGGCGTCCGCGATGTCCCCCGCGGCGGCCGGAGGCGCGGGACTGCCCTGCGGGACCCCCGACGGCGGCGGAGTGCTGCCGCCCTGCGGCGGTGGACTGCCCTGCGGGAACCCCGGAGGCGGCGGCGTGGCGGGGCCCTGCGCAGGCGGCGGGGTGCCGGGGCCACCCGGACCCTGCGGATAGCCGTACGGGGGCGCACCGGGCGGATGCGGAGGCGTGCTGCCCGCTGCGCTCGGCGGAGGCGGAGCCGTGGTCCCCGACGCGCCCGGCACGGACGGAGGCATGCTCCCCTGCCCACCCGGCGGTGGCGGAGCCGTGGTCCCCGACGCGCCCGGCACGGACGGAGGCATGCTGCCCTGCCCACCCGGCGGAGGCGGAGCCATGTTCCCTGGCCCACCCGGCACAGGCGGCGGCATGCTGCCCGGCGGAGGCGGCGTGTTGCCCGGCGCGGGCGACGGAGGCGTGTTGCCCGGCGCACCCGGCGGAGGCGGAGCCATGTTCCCCGGCCCGCCCTGCACAGGCGCAGGCCTGCTCCCCGGTGCGGGCGGCGGCGTGCTGCCCTGGGGGCCCGGCGGGTTCGGGGCGTCGACGGCCGGCGCGACCGTCGTGCGCGGCAGCTGGCTGCCGCCCGACATCAGCGCCGTCTTGGCGTCCGGCGCGGCGGCGGGCGGCGCGGCGTCGTCGTCCGAGTCACCCACCGGCGACGAGAACACCGTCGCCGGCAGCGGCACCGACCGGTCCTCACCCGCGTCCGCGTTGGTGTCCGTACCCGCCCAGGGCGTCGCGCCCACCGGCGCGCCGGGCGCCACTCGCCCGGCACCACCCTCGGCACCGCCCCCGGCGGCCGGCCACGCAGCACCGGAACCGTCCCCCGCACCGGGCGCCGCATCGGACGCGGACGGCCCGACCGGAACCCCGGCCTGCGTCTCGGGCAGCGCGCCGCCACCCGCCGCCCGCCGATCCGGAATGCCCAGCTTGTCCGCCGCCTCCTGAAGCCACTCCGGTGGACTCAACAAGAACGACGTCTGATTGAGATCCACCCGCGCCGCGGGCGCCGGCGGCGCATCGGCCACGCCCGCCTCACGGCCGTACTCCTCCTCGTACCGGCGGATCACCTCACCCACCGGCAGCGCCGGCCACAGCGTGGCCTCACCACTGTCCCGGGCGATCACCAGCCGCTGCCCGCCCGCGTCCGAACGCGGACCCTCCGCCCGGTCCTCCCCCCACACCACGAAACCGAGTTCGAACTCCCGCACCCGCACCTCACGATGCTGATACGCGGGCACGTCCCCGTTGATCCACTCCTCCGCGCGCTCCTGCGCCTGCGCAAACGTCACCATCGAAAGCTCACTCCCCCGCAGACCCGGCCGACACCACCGGCACCGCACGCGCGAAGCCGCCGTCCACCATCAGGTTCGCCACCGTATCCAGCTCCGGCGGACTGCCCGCGAGCCGCGACAAAAAGGCATCGAAGTCCTCACCGCACGGCAGCAGCAGCCGCGCCACCCGCTCCGCCGGCGGCCACGCCGGGTCCACGTCCCGCGCGTCGTCGTACGCGCAGAACCACACCGAACCCGTCCGCTCACCCTTGACCTTCACCGCGAGCAGCCCGCCCTGCACAAAGGCCACACCCAGATAGTCCTTGGTCAGATGGTCCCGCAGGCACTTGTTCACGTACACCAGGTCATTGACCGCCGCCTCGTCCCGCACCGTGAAGAACGGCTGGTCCAGCAGCAGCCCCAACTCCGCGTCCAGCGCCGTACCCACCGGCGCACAACCGCCCGCCGCCTTCAGGAACGAACGGTACGCGCCGGGCAGCCGGTACCCCAGGTCCTCCTCGACCCCCTGCACCTGCTGCTCCGTCACCGCCACCCCCGACTTCGGCAGCCCGAAATGCGCCGGACGCGTCTCCTGCAACGGCCGCGTGCCCCGCTTGCCCTGGTCGACACGGGCCGTGGCGATCCCACCGTGGTGCCGCAGCAGCGCCTTCACCTCGACCGGAACCAGTTCGAGCCGCCGCGAACCCGCCACGTGATGCCAGGTCCAGCCGTGCGGCGTGGCCACCTCCGGGACCGTGTCCCACAACTCGTGCCCCGCCGCCGACAGGGCCGCGTTCGCCGACACATAGTCCGTCAGCCGCAGTTCGTCGACACCGAAACCCTCCGGCGGATCGGCGATCTCCGCCGCCGCACGCGCATACGGCGAGAAGTCGGGATACCCGCGCTCGTCGACCCGTACCCCTCTCGGGTGGCGCGCCGCCCGAACCGGATCCGGGAAGTGCACGACCTGCCCGGCATAGGCCGCGTTCGGCGGCGCGGCTTGTTGCCCGAGCCGACCTGTCGTCATGGCGGTTGCCCCCTGCGGCACTCTGTACGAGCCGCGACCGCACCACGCACGGCGCGCCACGACCCGTATCCGACTGTCTCTCCAACGTCACCGACGCGTTGACCGCGCCCATCGCGGTGCCGACAGCCTATGCGGTACACGGACACCGGTCACCGGGCCTCCGCTTCCGTGACCAGAGGTCACCACACCGTGACAGCTCACCCAAGCCCGGGCGTGTCGCGCCGCCCCAGCTTCCGCACCCGCCACGGCATTTGGCACTCTGTGTCCTTCGGGGGGACGCCCGGGAGGGAAAACGATCATGAACTCGACGCAGACCGGACCGCAGGCGAACGCCCGCGCCGACGCGCGGGCCGGCGGCACCGACAGCCCCTCCGGCGACCCCCGCATCGGCTGGAGCCACACCGAGTCGCCCCAGGTGCCCGCCCTCCTCCACCGACGCGACGGCATCCTGCCGACCGTCGCCGCCGCCCTGTCCGTACGCGGCGCCACCCTCACCGGCACCGCCGCCCGCGGCGACCAGACCCCGGCCCTGCACCCGCTCGTCCAGGACTTCCTCGACACCCTCACCAGCGACCAGCGGGACCGCTTCACCGGCCGCTGCGCCGAGACCATCCTCATCTCCCGCCACATCGCCGCCGCCGACGCCGCACGCAGCAAGCGCGCCGCCCGCAAACCGATGACCAACGGCGAAGCCCGCAAAGCCCTCAAGCAGGCCAAGCTCACCACCCGCTGGATACGCGAGGACGGCGACCCCCTGCACGGCAGCTTCGCCGCACCCTGCCGCGCCTGCACCGCCCTGAGCGCCCACTTCGGCGTCCGCGTCGTCGACCCCGCCACGACGGACCGCTGAACACCCCAGGGCCGGCCTCCGTACCCCTCCCCGACACCCCCGCCACCAGCACCCTCAGCACCGCACACCCGCACGACCGGAACCACCCGTACCACCGCAAGATCTCGACGAACGAAGGGCAGATGCACACCGACCGCACCACCTCCACCCGCTTCGCCGTGCCCGTCGACGCCGCCCTGCGCGCCGCCGGCTGGCAGCCCGGACGCTGGGACATAAAACAGGCCGAAGTCTGGGCCGACGCCCTGCGCGCCCATATCTCACCGGCCGGCCACCGGCACGCCGTCTTCCCCGCGGCCGTCGAAGCCTGGGCCGAATTCGGCGGACTGCGCATCGCACCCACCGGCCCCGGCCGACAGATCGCACCCGCCGCACTGCACCTCGAACCGCTGCACGGCCTGCACCTCGCCCGCACCCTCGGCGACCTCGGCCGCGCCCTGGACACCGAACTGTGCCCACTCGGCGAGGAGACCGACACCGGCGCACTGCTCGCCATCGACGCCGAAGGCCGCGTCTACACCCTCGACCACACCGGCGACTGGTACCTCGGCCCGGACATCGACCGCGCCCTCACCACACTCATCGCGGGCACACAACCCACCCGCCTGACAGCGGCCTGACCCACCCGACCGCCCCCACGACGGACACCCGGCCCGACCCACGACACCCGGGCCGCACGCCCCGAACCGGCCCGAGCCCGGACGCACGCCCCGAACCGGCCCGAGCCCGGACGCACGAACCGGGACGCACGAGCCCCGACGCACGAACCGGCCAGCCGGACACACGACGCAATCCGGACATTCAGGGACTCTGGACATAAGGGGAATCCGCGCCCGGACGCACGCGGCGCGGCCCACCGCCCGAAGCACAGGGACCGCCCAGCGACACGCGGGCCGCGAAGGTCACACCGCCGGAATCACCGCCGACACCCGGAAACCCCCCGCATCCGTCGGACCCGACACAAAAACGCCGCCCAGCGCCACGACCCGCTCCCGCATCCCCAGCAGACCGTTGCCACCGGACGGCAACCGCGCCGCCGACGCCGACCCCGGCTCCGGCGGCGGCTCGTTCTCCACCTGCATCGCGACCTCCGCACCGCGATGCGCCAACCGCACATGCGTCTTCGCACCCGCCGCATGCTTGTGCACGTTCGTCAACGCCTCCTGCACCACCCGGTACGCCGTCTGCTCGACCTCCCGCGCATACGACCGCCACTCACCCTCCACCGACAGACTCACCACCATGCCCGCCGCCGCCGACTGCCCGATCAACTCGTCCAGCTCCGACAGACACGGCCCCTCCCCCGCACCCTCCTCGGCCGCCGCCCGCGACGCAGCCGCCGCGGCAACCGCCTCCACAGCCGCAAGCGGCACCGGCTCCGCACGCCGCACCGAACCGTCCCCCGACCGCAACACCCCCAGCATCTCCCGCAGTTCCGTCAACGCCTGCCGCCCCATGTCCCCGACCAGAGCCGCGTTCTTCACGACCTTCTCCGGATCCTTGCGCGCCACCGCCTGCAACGCCGCCGCATGCACCACCATCAGACTCACCCGATGCGCGACCACGTCATGCATCTCCCGCGCGATCCGCGTGCGCTCCTCGTTACGCGCCCACTCGGCCCGCTCCTCGGCCCGCTCCGCAAGCAACTGCAGCTCACGCTCCAGACTGTCCGCCCGCTCCCGCAAGCTCTCCATCAGCCGCCGCCGCGCCCCCACATACAGACCCAGCAGCACCGGAGGCGCCGTCATACCCAGCGACGTCGTGATCGACGCGAACGGCTCGAACCAGTCACCGAGCGTCAGATCCCCGCGCGCCATGTCCTGCCGCACCCGCACAAACGTGACGATCATCGTCCCGACGAACGACATACCGGCCAGCGCCACGATGATCCGGCGCGGCAGCTCGGCGGCGGCCAGGGTGTACAGGCCGACGAGACCCATCAGGAAACCCATCTGCGCCGGCGTGATCGCGATCGCCACCAGCACCACGGCGATCGGCCACTTCCTGCGCAGCACCAGCACCGAACCGGCCAGCAGACCGAACAGCACCCCGGCCGGCACCGGGATCCCCGCGTCCCGCGCGAACGGCACGCCCTCCGCCGCGCACTCCGCGGCCGACACCACCGCGAGGCCGCCGTCGAGCAGTGCGCTGCGCCACCTCGCCCACCACCACTGCCCGGTCACGGCCGTCGCGTGGTCTTCCCCCGTCGTGGTCATGCGTCCAGCCTACGGGCGGCGGGCGCCGCTTTTCGGGTGAGTTTTGCGTACCCGCTCACACCACACTCCGTGAGCGCACCGTTGCGAAGCCTCCCCGTATCCCTCGAACTGGTGAACCATCCCCGTTCGACTCCGGAACGACCCATTCCGGCCGGACGGTATGCCCATGGCACATCCACCCGGCAAATACACCGACTTCGAAGTCCTACGCGAACAGGCGATCGCGCTACGGCGGACAGGGCTCAGCCGTCGTCAGATCCGCGACCGGCTGCACATCGGCAACAACGACCTCCTCAACCGCCTCCTGGAGGGCGAGCCACCCCCGGAATGGACGAAACGCCCGAACGCCAAGGACGACCTACGCGAAAAGGCACGAGAACTCCGCCTCCAGGGCTGGACGTACGACCAGATCGAGGCAGAGTTGGGCTGCTCGAAGAGTTCGGTCTCCCTGTGAGTACGGGACCTCCCCAAGCCGGAGCGCAAGCGCCCCCGCCAGGAAGCGGCGGCCATCGCCAAGAAGGGCTGGGAGGCGAGGCTCCGCCTCCGCGACGAGGAACGGCAGCAGACGAAGAACGCCGCCCGCGACTCCATCGGCAACCTCTCACCCCGCGAGCTGTTCCTGGTCGGGGTCGGCCTCTACTGGGCCGAGGGCAGCAAGGACAAGCCGTACGCCCGCCGTGAGAACGTCACCTTCGTCAACAGCGACCCCGGGATGATCAGGGTCTTCCTCGCCTGGCTCGACCTACTCGGCGTCGAGCGCGAGCGGCACCGCTACGCCGTCATGATCCACGAGAGCGCGGACGTGGCGGCTGCCGAGCAGTACTGGGCCGAACTCATCGGCGCCGACGGCGCCCTGTTCAACAAGACGACGCTGAAGAAGCACAACCCCAAGACGGTCCGCAAAAACACCGGCGACGGCTATCACGGCCGCCTCGTGATCAAAGTCTTGAAGAGCGCCGACTTGTACCGTCGCATCGAGGGCTGGTGGTGCGGCATAGTAGGTGTCGCGACCTCAGCGGAGTAGGCAAATGTCCGTTTTAGGTCGTTAAGCACTCCCCTGTGGTGTAATCGGCAACACGGGTCACTTTGGATGATTTGTTCCAGGTTCGAGTCCTGGCAGGGGAGCCCACAGCGCACAAGACCCAGGTTCGGGCCCTGACCGGTGTTGTCAGGGCCCGCTCTCATGTCGTCCGCGAAACGCCCCGGTATCCTGCGGGTGTCACCCCCACCCGTCAAAGCCGAAAGGCAACTCCGTGAGCGCCATTCGCCCGGCAGCCGTCGTCGTTCTCGCAGCGGGTGAGGGCACCCGTATGAAGTCGGCCACACCCAAGGTGCTGCATCAGATCTGCGGCCGCTCCCTCGTCGGCCATGTGCTCGCCGCGGCACGCGAGTTGAAGCCGCAGGACCTGGTCGTCGTCGTGGGTCACGCGCGCGAGCAGGTCGCCGCGCACCTCGGTGAGCTGGATCCGCAGGCGCGGACGGCGGTGCAGGACCGGCAGAACGGCACGGGGCACGCGGTGCGCATGGCCGTGGAGGAGCTGGGCGGCGCCGTCGAGGGGACCGTGGTCGTGGTCTGCGGGGACACTCCGCTGCTCACGGGTGAGACGCTGCGCCGGCTCACCGACACGCATCATTCGGACGGCAACGCGGTCACGGTGCTGACCGCGGAGGTGCCGGATGCGACGGGGTACGGGCGGATCGTCCGTGACGGTGCTTCCGGTGCGGTGACGGCGATCGTGGAGCACAAGGACGCCGACGCGTCGCAGCGTGCGATCCGTGAGATCAATTCGGGTGTGTTCGCGTTCGACGGGCAGTTGCTCGCGCAGGCTCTGGGCAAGCTGCGGACGGACAACAGTCAGGGCGAGGAGTACCTGACGGATGTGCTCGGGATTCTGCGGGAGGCGGGGCACCGGGTCGGTGCTTCGGTGGCCGGTGATCACCGGGAGATCGCGGGGATCAACAACCGTGTGCAGTTGGCGCAGGCGCGTCGGATCCTGAACGACCGGCTGCTGGAGCGGGCCATGCTGGCCGGCGTCACCGTGGTGGATCCGGCGACGACGTGGGTGGATGTGACGGTGTCGTTCGAGCAGGATGCGGTGGTTCATCCGGGTACGGAGTTGCATGGTGCGACCCGGATCGGTGAGGGCGCGGAGGTCGGTCCGAACACGCGGTTGACGGATACCCGGGTGGGTGCCGGTGCCCGGGTGGATACGACGGTCGCGGACCGGGCGCAGATCGGTGCGGGGGCGAGTGTGGGTCCGTTCGCGTATCTGCGTCCTGGTAGTCGTCTTGGTGCCAGGTCGAAGGTGGGCACGTTCGTGGAGACGAAGAACGCGGCGCTCGGGGAGGGTACGAAGGTTCCGCATCTGTCGTATGTGGGGGATGCGACGATCGGTGAGTACACGAATATCGGTGCGGCGAGTGTCTTTGTGAACTATGACGGTCAGGACAAGCATCACACGTCGGTCGGTTCGCACTGTCGTACCGGTGCGGACAACATGTTTGTGGCGCCGGTCACGGTCGGGGACGGTGCTTATACCGCCGCGGGGTCGGTGATCACGAAGGATGTGCCGCCCGGTTCGCTGGCTGTGGCCCGTGGTCAGCAGCGGAATATCGAGGGCTGGGTGGCGCGTAAGCGTCCGGGGAGTGCGGCGGCGAAGGCGGCGGAGGCGGTGGCGCAGCAGGGCTCAGGCGAGGACTGACCGGAAACGGGTACGTGAAACACGGCGTACCGTGATAAGTGCACACCCGCACCCACCAGCTGAGTCGGCCTCTCATGTCCTGCCGAGAGGTCGCTCGATGGCTGAGACACCTCTGAGGAGACAGTGCTGTGACCGGGATCAAGACGACCGGCGAGAAGAAGATGATGTTCTTCTCCGGCCGCGCCCACCCCGAGCTTGCCGAGGAGGTCGCCCACCAGCTGGGTGTCGGGGTCGTCCCGACGAAGGCCTTCGACTTCGCGAATGGCGAGATCTATGTGCGGTATCAGGAGTCGGCGCGTGGTGCGGACTGTTTCCTGATCCAGAGCCATACGGCGCCGATCAATAAGTGGATCATGGAGCAGTTGATCATGATCGATGCGTTGAAGCGTGCGTCGGCCCGTTCCATCACGGTGATCGTGCCGTTCTACGGCTATGCGCGCCAGGACAAGAAGCACCGCGGGCGTGAGCCGATCTCGGCGCGGTTGATCGCGGATCTGATGAAGACGGCGGGTGCGGACCGCATCCTGACGGTGGACCTGCACACGGATCAGATCCAGGGTTTCTTCGACGGTCCTGTCGATCATCTCTTCGCGTTGCCGCTTCTTGCGGACTATGTGGGGGCGAAGGTGGATCGGGCGAAGCTGACGGTGGTGTCGCCGGATGCGGGCCGGGTCCGGGTGGCCGATCGCTGGTGTGATCGGCTCGGTGCGCCGCTTGCGATCGTGCACAAGCGGCGTGACAAGGACGTGGCGAACCAGGTGACGGTGCACGAGGTGGTGGGTGAGGTCAAGGGCCGGGTGTGTGTGCTGGTCGATGACATGATCGACACCGGTGGGACGATCTGTGCGGCGGCGGACGCGTTGTTCGCGCATGGTGCGGAGGATGTCATCGTGACGGCGACGCACGGTGTGCTGTCGGGTCCGGCGGCGGACCGGTTGAAGAATTCGCGGGTGGGTGAGTTCGTGTTCACCAATACGCTGCCGACGCCGGGGGAGCTGGGCCGGGATCTGGACAAGATCACTGTTCTGTCGATCGCTCCGACGATCGCCAGTGCGGTGCGTGAGGTGTTCGAGGACGGCTCGGTGACGAGTCTCTTCGACGAGCAGTGAGGTTTCTTCAGGGTGTTCCGGGGGTGCGGGCGTGCCGCGCCCCCGCGGGGGCACCGTCGAGCTGAAGATCCTTTTGGGTGCGGCCTTCTTCGCCGAGTACACTTCTGGGGTTGCTCGGCGAGGGAGGCCGTGTCCCGTTCTGTGCGGGTGCGGCGGTCCGTTATCGACGCGCTCTTCGTAGCAGGCCGTTCGTGGCCGGGTGACCACGTTCCTGTCTACCTCTACGAGGAGTGATCATGTCCGAGGTGAAGCTCGCCGCCCAGACGCGTACCGAGTTCGGCAAGGGTGCCGCGCGCCGCGTCCGCCGCGACAACAAGGTTCCCGGTGTGCTGTACGGTCACGGTTCGCAGCCGCTGCACCTGACGCTGCCTGGCCACGAACTGCTGCTGGCGCTGCGCACGCCGAACGTTCTGATCTCCCTGGACATCGACGGCAAGTCCAACGAGCTGGCGATTCCGAAGGCCGTGCAGCGCGACCCGCTGAAGGGTTTCCTGGAGCACGTCGACCTGCAGCTGGTCAAGCGCGGTGAGAAGGTCACGGTCGAGATTCCCGTGCACACCGAGGGCGAGCTGGCTCCGGGCGGCAACCTGCTGGAGCACGTGCTGGCCGCGCTGCCGGTCGAGGCCGAGGCCACGCACATCCCCGAGTCCGTCACCGTGTCCGTCGAGGGTCTGGCGGCCGGCGCGTCCATCCACGCCAAGGACATCGTGCTGCCGTCGGGTTCGACCCTGGCGGTGGACGAGGACGCGGTGGTGCTGCAGGTCCTGGCGGCGCAGGCCGAGGAGGCCGCGGAGGAGGGCGCCGAGGGCGAAGAGGCCGCCGAGGCCTGAGCCTGATCGGACCGTCGGCACCGGCGGGGCCGGGCGCTCGTTGGCCGGGTGTCCGGTGCTGTCGGCCGTGCCCACCGTTCCGCTCGTGCGGGACGGCCGCCCACAGCGGTGTGCAGCCGCTGCTTCCCCGGGGAGCAGCGGCTGCATCGCATTGCGAGGAGACATGGACGTGACCAGCCCCGCCAGTGGCCCCTGGCTGATCGTCGGGCTCGGGAATCCCGGGCCGGAGTACGCCATGAACCGGCACAACGTCGGTTTCATGGTGGTGGACCTGCTCGCCGAGCGGATCGGGGGGAAGTTCAAGCGGGCCCAGAAGGCGCAGGCGCAGGTCGTGGAGGGCCGGATCGGGCCGCCCGGTCCGGCGAACCGGCGGGTGATCCTCGCCAAGCCGATGTCGTACATGAACCTGTCGGGTGGTCCGGTGAACGGGCTGCGGGACTTCTTCAAGGTGCCGGTGGCGAACGTCGTTGCGGTGCATGACGAGTTGGACATCGACTACGGCGTCCTCAGGCTCAAGCTGGGTGGCGGGGACAACGGGCACAACGGGTTGAAGTCGATCACCAAGGCGATGGGGGCGGACTATCACCGGGTGCGGTTCGGGATCGGGCGGCCGCCGGGGCGGATGCCGGTGGCCGACTTTGTGCTGAAGGACTTCTCGTCGGCGGAGCGCAAGGAGTTGGACTACTTCGTGGACCGTGCGGCGGACGCGGTGGAGTGTCTGGTGATCGAGGGGCTGGAGCGGGCGCAAAGCTCGTACAACTCCTGACTTGTCCGCCCGTCGGCGTCCGCCGAGTTGACCGATCGGAGGGCCATGGCCAATGATCCCGGCCATGCCCGCCACAGCCGCCACGTCCCGTCAGACCTCGGTTGCCGCGCTGCGGTTCGGCCGGCTCGCGGCGATGGGGGCGGTCACCGTGCTGATCCTGATCGCGGGTGTGTGGGGGTCCTGGGGGACCGCGCAGCACGTGATGCTGACGAAGGGCCGGGAGAGCGGCACGATCAAGGTGACGGGCTGTGCGCGGGAGACCTGTTCCGGGCCGTTCACGCCGGGCTCGGCGGGGGCGAGGGCCCGCGGGCGGGTGGTCATCGAGCGGGGCGTGGCGGTGCGCAGGGGCGAGACGTACGCGGTGGTGGTGAAGCCGGGCACCGACGAGGTCGTACGGTCCGGTCCGGCCGGGGTCCTGAACGCGTGGGTGCCGCTGGGCGGCGCCCTGCTGCTGGCCTCGGTGGTGGCCGCGGGCGGACTGCGCCTGAGCCGACTCGCCTGGCTCCTGGCCGCCTCGGGCCTCATCCTCCTCACTGCCACCTTCCTCACCCTCTGACCCACCGTGCCGGAGGCGTCTCCGCGGTGCACGCCCGACGTCAGCCGGTGGTGCGCAGGTCCGCCGCGACGCCCCCGCTGATCACAGACCCCCGCGACGATCGCCCACCGCAGCCGGCCGGATCCGGCCTCGCCCAAAGATGAGGTCGATGGCATGGTGCGCGGTGCGCGAGTCTCCGTTGGTGGTGGCGTACTTGGCGGCCTGGGCCAGGGCCATCAGGGTGTGCGGCGTCGCTCATCGGACCGCACCCCGGTCCAGGGCCAGATCCAGGCATGCTCGCACGCCCTTGGCCTGGGTGTGGACGAACGCGGCGCCGGGGTCATCGCGCTCGGGGCCCTGCTTCGCAACGGTGGTCCGGGAGACCGGCCGCGACTCGTCGAGCAGGGCGGCGGCAATCGATTCCGAGTTCACGCCGGCCAGTCGGACCGCGCGTGGATCGCCGCCGAGCACGGTCTCGAAGGTCGGGATCGGTGAGTGCACGATGCGCGCTGCAGGGTGGGCGAACTCCAGGGCCTCGGCAGCGACCAGGCCGAACGCCTCGAAGCGCGAGGCCAGTACGACCGTGTCCAGTCGGGAGTCGCGCAGTGCCGCGAAGGGCAGGGTCTCATCGAAGTCGTGGCAGACGGTCACTCGCTCGACCGGCAACCTGCTGATCAGGCCGCTGACGGTCTCCAGGTAGGACGGCTCAGTCGTGGCCGTCGGTGCCACGAGCAGCAAGTGGTCGCGGTCGTCCGGGCGCGCCGCCAGCACGCCGCGGAACGCCTCCAGCAGCGCGTCGAAGCCCTTCTGAGGCTTGCACCGGCCCCAGCTGAAGGTGAGCCGGGCGTCAGCGGGGATCTTGCGCAGCACGGCGCGTGCCTGTTCCGAAGGCGGTCGCTGGTACGCGGCGGTGTCGATGACGTTGCGGAAGGGGACCAGGTGGCGTTGCCGCATCCCGTCCCACCCGGCGAGGATGTTCTCGTAGTAGTCGCTGACGTAGCCCACACAGCCATCCCGCTCGATGATGTCTGCAATGCCGCGGGCCTCGAACTCGCGCCGCTGCGCACTCATTTCGTCCGGGAAGACGACGCCGAGGCTGTGCGGTACCCAGACAGGCATGATCCGGTCGGCGGCGCGAGTTCGGTTCCCGGCTGTGGCGTCGAGGTCGGAAAGCCTTCCGGCAACTGCCGCGAAGGGCGTGTCATGGAGCAGCGCCAGAACCACATCGTGTTCCGCCGCGAGGTCCAGCAGCCAGTCGGCCGCGGCGGTGGACAGAACCGCCCACTGGTCCACGGGGCGGCTCGGATCCGGGCCGACGAACAGCTTGGCGACGTCGCTCCCGTCGGTGAGGGACGGCAACTGCGTGAAGGTGCCGCCGCTGTGGGCGCAGGCTCTGCGCGTAGCTGCGCGCAGATCCGCGCGCAGGCTCACGGCGTCATCGAGCAGCGACCCGCTCGCACACGACAGAGTCCAGCTGTGGCCCGTGTCCGCGAAAGCCTCCGTCAAGATGTGTTCCGCCTGCCGCACGAAGGATCTGACCACGACTCCGACGCCGGAGTAGAGGCTCTGCATGCCGTCGAGCGCGCAGACGGCCACCGCGATCCTCACCGGCCGTGCGCCGAGCCCACCGGCAGCGCTTCGCGATCGGCGGTGGACGTGGATGCGTGCAGACGCGTGATCGCTTCGGTGAAGCGAGCGGACCCGGTGCTGGAGGCGATCGCGAGGTGGCTGCGTGGACTGCTCGACGCGGAGGCTAACGTGGCTAACGTGACCGCTCTGCCGTTCGACAGGAGGCTCGGCTGACGACGGTCGTCCGCGCTCGCGGTGGGGACGGGTTCGGGGGCCATGGGTTCCTTCCTTACTGACGCCGATACGGATCAGGTCGCCGGCTCGCGGGGCCGTCGGGTGGCGCGTTTACTGCAAAGGATCACCTGGCGGCCAAGCGGATCGAGCGGGTACCGGCTCACGTCCGAAGCCGGGATCGCTCATCGTCTCGCACCATGAGGCCGTGTGCAGGCCGCCGTGGCTGGTGTTCATCCTCATGTGCGGGGGGCCGGCGCATGCATGCCCATGCACCGGAATCCGGAAACCGCCGCGAGCGCATTCGCTCACGGCGCTCCCGTGCGCGCCGCCTGGCGCTGGTCCCGCTGTTCGATCTGCTGGTGGCTATGGACAAGCCCAGAAGCGGGCTGGCCTGGCTGGAGATGCGCCGCGGCCGGACGGGAAACGCCTCACGGCTGCTCCGGCGGCTCGGCCTCGGCGAGATCCCGCTGACCCACGACGCCTTCCACGAGCTCCAGCCCTGGCGGGCCGCCGCTCACCCGGAAGAACTCCTGATGACCAGCGGAGTCCTGCCCACCACGCCGGCCACCCCACCCGGCCCGCGAGCCCCGCACACGACAGCGCCGCTCGGAGAGCGTGCCGGAGGCATCGCCCGTGTCGGGCGGGTGATGTCCGGCGGTGGTGCGCAGACCCGCTGCGACGCCACCGCTGACCGCAGGCCCCCGCGACGATCACCTGCCCACCACGCCGGCCACCCCGCCCAGTCACCGAGCCCGGCTGCACGACAGCGCCCCCGGCTCGTGCTGAGGGCGCTGTCGGGGGGTGGGGTCAGCCTGTGTTGCGTAGGCCCGCTGCCACGCCGTTGACCGTGAGGAGGAGGGCGCGGGCCAGGAGCGGGTCGGGCTGGTCGCCCGCGGTGGCGGCGTCGCGTTGCCGCTTGAGGAGGGTGACCTGGAGGTAGGAGATGGGGTCGAGGTAGGCGTCGCGGATGGCGAAGGTCTGCTTCAGTACGGGCTGGGCGTCGAGCAGTTCGCTCTCGCCGGTGATCCGCAGGATCTCGTGGACCGTCAGGTCGTGTTCGGCGGTGATGGTGTCGAAGACGTGCCGCAGTTCGTCGGGCACCAGGGTGTCGACGTAGTGCCGGGCGATCCGCAGGTCGGTCTTGGCGAGTGTCATCTCGACGTTGGAGATGAAGTTGCGGAAGAAGTGCCACTGTTCGTGCATTTCGGCGAGGACGGTGTCGAGGCCGGCCTCGCGCAGGGCCTTGAGGCCGGAGCCGACGCCGAACCAGCCGGGGACGATCTGCCGCGACTGGGTCCAGCCGAACACCCAGGGGATGGCGCGCAGTCCGTCGAGTCCGGCCCCGGAGTCGGGGCGGCGCGAGGGCCGGGAGCCGAGGTGCAGGTCGGCGAGCTGGTCGACCGGGGTGGAGGCGAAGAAGTACGCCGGCAGGTCGGGGTCCTCGACGAGTCTGCGGTAGGCGGAGTGCGCGGCGTCGGAGACGACGTCCATGGCGGCGTCCCAGCGGGCGAGCGCTTCCACGGACTGCCGGGGCGCGGTGTGCAGGGCGGATGCCTGGAGGGTGGCGGCGACGGTCAGTTCCAGGTTCTCCCGGGCCAGCGCGGGCACGAGGTACTTGTCGGAGATGACCTCGCCCTGCTCGGTGACCTTGATCTCGCCTTCGAGGGTGCCCCAGGGCTGGGCGAGGATGGCGTCGTGGGAGGGGCCGCCGCCGCGGCCGACGGTGCCGCCGCGGCCGTGGAAGAGCCGCAGCCGCACCCCGTAGCGGTGGGCGACGTCACGCAGCCGGCGCTGGGCGCGGTGGATCTCCCACTGGCTGGTGGTGATGCCGCCGAACTTGGAGGAGTCGGAGTAGCCGAGCATGACCTCCTGGACGTCTCCGCGCAGCGCGACGAGCCGCCGGTAGGACGGGTCGGAGAGCATGTCCTCCAGGATGGTGTCGGCGGCCTTCAGCTCGTCGGTGGTCTCCAGCAGGGGCACGATCCCGATCTTCGCCCAGCCGGCGTGCAGGTCGATCAGGCCGGCCTCGCGGGCGAGGACGGCGGCGGCGAAGACGTCGTCGGCGCCCTGGCACATGGAGATGATGTACGACTCGACGACCTCGGGTCCGAAGATCTCCAGGGCGCGCTTGACGGTCTGGAACACGCCGAGGGTCTTGGCGCCCGCGGCGTCCACAGGTGCCGGGGTGGGCGCGAGCGGCCGGCGGGAGCGCAGTTCCTTGGCGAGCAGCTTGGCCCGGTACTCGCGGGGCATGTCGGCGTAGCGCCAGGACTCCTCGCCGAGCCGGTCGAAGAGCTGGCCGAGGGCGTGGTGGTGGGCGTCGGCGTGTTCGCGTACGTCCATGGTGGCGAGCTGGAGGCCGAAGGCGGCCAGGGTGCGGATGTTGCGGCCGAGGCGGCCGTCGGCGAACAGGCCGCCGCGGTGTTCCCTCAGGGAGGTCTGGATGAGCCGCAGGTCGGCGAGGAGTTCGGCGGTGCCGAGGTAGTCGCGGCCTGCTTCGTGCGGGGTGCCGGTGGCCAGTCGTTGCTTGGTGTTGACGAGCTTCTGGCGGACGCAGGTGGCCTTGAGCCGGTAGGGCTCCTCGGCGTTGAGCCGCTTGTAGCGGGGGCTGATCTCGGGCAGCAGTTCCAGGTCGGTGGCCAGGGACTGGAGCAGTTCCTCGGTGGCGCCGGTGTAGCGGATGGAGTTGGACAGGAAGCCGCGCAGTTCGTCGATCATCTCCAGGGCGTCGTTGATGCCGTGTTCGTGCTGGAGGATGAGGACGTCCCAGGTGACGTCGGGGGTGACGTTGGGGTTGCCGTCGCGGTCGCCGCCGATCCAGGTGCCGAAGGTGAGCGGCCGGGTGTCGTCGGGGAGGCGGACGCCGACGCGCTCCAGTTCGGCCGTCAGGTCCTCCAGGACGTCGCCGACGGCGCCGGCGTGCAGTTCGTCGAGGTAGTAGATCGCGTTGCGGGCCTCGTCGGCGGGTTCGGGCCGTACGACCCGTAGTTCGTCGGTCTGCCAGACGAGGTCGATGTTCTCGGCGAGCCGGGTGTCGTGGCGGCGCCGGTCGGACTCGATGACGGGGGTCTCCAGGAGCGCGGCGATGCGCCGGAGCTTGTTGAGGACGGAGCGGCGCGCGGCCTCGGTGGGGTGCGCCGTGAACACTGGGCGAACGTTCAGGTGCTCGACGGTCTGCCGCAGGTGGTCGGGGTCGGCGTCCTTGAGGCGGTCGGCGGTGCGGGCGAGCAGGCCGCCCTCGGCCGCGCGCCGGGCCCGCAGTTCGCGCCCGCGGTGGACCTGTTCGGTGACGTTGGCGAGGTGGAAGTAGGTGGAGAAGGCGCGCACCAGCTTGGCGGCCGTCTCCAGTTCGGTGCCGCGCAGCAGCTCGGCGGCGGCTTCGCCGTCCTCGCGGGTGAGGCGGCGCACCTTCTCGACCAGTTCGAGCAGTTCGGGGCCCTCCTGCCTGACCAGGGTCTCGCCGAGGAGGTCACCCAGTCGCCGGATGTCGGCGCGCAGCTCGCTGCTGGTCGTGGTGGTCTGATCGTCGGCACTGCTCACAGGTGCGGCTCCTTGCAGTGTGGAAACTGATCCGGGAGGGAACCCGGTGGTCCGCCGCGCGGCGGGTGGGCCGCATACGGGCGGGACAGCCGGGAAGAAATCAGAGCGGACCGCGCTGTCCGACCGGTTCCAAGGATAGGTGTCCATGCGGACGCGCAGGCTCTCGGGCTCTTGCCGCCGCACGCGGCGCTGCCATACTTACGACGCCGTAGGTTACGGAACCGTAGGGAAGCCCAACCGGTGTCCCGCCGGTTCCGGCGGCCCGGTACCCGTCTCGACCCTCGACCCCCCAGGGGACGCCCCATGACCACCCGTTCCGATGTGATCGACGACGCCCAGAAGGCCACCGACCCGTCTCTTCCGTCCGCCACGCTGGGTGGCGAGCAGAAGCGCTCGATCGAGCAGATCACGCTGCTGCTGTTCATCACCGTTCCCTTCCTCGCGCTGCTCGCGGCGGTGCCGCTGGCCTGGGGCTGGGGGGTCAGCTGGCTGGATCTCGGCCTGCTGGTGTTCTTCTACTTCCTCGGCTGCCACGGCATCACGATCGGTTTCCACCGCTATTTCACCCACGGTTCGTTCAAGGCGAAGCGGCCTCTGCGGATCGCCCTGGCGATCATGGGGTCGCTGGCGGTCGAGGGTCCCCTGGTGCGCTGGGTGGCCGATCACCGCAAGCACCACAAGTTCTCCGACGCGGAGGGCGACCCGCACTCGCCGTGGCGCTACGGGGAGACCGTGCCCGCCCTGATCAAGGGCCTGTGGTGGGCCCACGTCGGCTGGATGTTCGACGAGGAGCAGACGCCGCAGGACAAGTACGCGCCGGATCTGATCAAGGACGGGGCGATCCGCGCCGTCTCCCGCCAGTTCGTGCTGTGGACGCTGGTGTCGCTGCTGCTGCCCGCACTGATCGGCGGCCTGGTCACGATGTCCTGGTGGGGGGCGTGCACGGCGTTCTTCTGGGGGTCCCTGGTCCGGGTGGCGCTGCTGCACCACGTGACCTGGTCGATCAACTCGATCTGCCACGCCGTCGGCAAGCGGCCCTTCAAGTCGCGGGACCGTTCGGGCAACGTGTGGTGGCTGGCGGTCCTGTCGTGCGGCGAGTCCTGGCACAACCTGCACCACGCCGATCCGACGTCGGCGCGGCACGGTGTGGAGCGCGGCCAGGTGGACTCCTCGGCGCGGATCATCCGCTGGTTCGAGCTGCTCGGCTGGGCGCACGATGTGCGCTGGCCGTCACGCTCGCGTATCGATTCACGCCGCAACACCGGGGAAGACGGCTCCCGGCGCGGGACGGAGGCCGCGAAGACGGCATGATTGACGCCGTGGCGACCGACTCCAGCACTCCCAGTCCCGACAAGCCGCGGCGAGCGCGTCGCACCCGTATGACCGGTGCCGAGCGCCGCCAGCAGCTGCTGGAGATCGGTCGCACCCTCTTCGCGGCGAAGGGTTTCGAAGGCACCTCGGTGGAGGAGATCGCGGCGAAGGCCGGGGTGTCCAAGCCGGTGGTCTACGAGCACTTCGGCGGCAAGGAGGGGCTGTACGCGGTGGTGGTCGACCGCGAGATGCGGCGCCTGCTGGACATGGTCACCAGCTCGCTCACGGCCGGGCACCCCCGGGAGCTGTGCGAGCAGGCCGCGTTCGCGCTCCTGGACTACATCGAGGAGTACACGGACGGCTTCCGGATCCTGGTCCGCGACTCTCCCATCCCTCAGTCGACGGGCTCGTTCGCGTCTCTCATCTCGGACATCGCCACGCAGGTGGAGGACATTCTGGGCCGCGAGTTCAAGAGCCGCGGTTTTGATCCGAAGCTGGCCCCGCTGTATGCGCAGGCCCTGGTCGGGATGGTCGCGCTGACCGGGCAGTGGTGGCTGGACGTGCGCCGCCCGAAGAAGTCGGAGGTGGCCGCGCACCTGGTGAACCTGGCCTGGCACGGCCTGGACGGCCTGGAACCGAAACCCCGCCTGATCGGCCACCGCAGGTCCTGAGCGGCGAAGTCCCCTGCGGTTCCACAGCGCCCCCAAGGGGCGCGGGGCTGTGTCGATATGCGGCTCCGCCGCGCGTGCGCGACCAGCCACGATGCCGCCGCAGACAACCGCCGGCGGACGGCCCGTCCGACCCCGGGAAACGCCAGCGGTTCCCCACCGGGGGCCTGGCGCCCTGCTGCCCCCGGGCAGGACCGCCCACGGACGAGAAGGCGGACGAACGGCCCTCCGACGCCCGCGCCACCCAGCCCGAGGCAAGCCCACCAAGCCACCGGAGCCCGATGCCCGTGGCAACGCAGCCCGGGACGAACGAGGCGCACCACCGGAGCCCCGATGCCCGTGCCGCGCAGGGCGGGGTGGGTCGGGCGGACCGTCAGGGGGCCGACGTTCGTGGCGCGCAGCCCGGGGCGGTGGGGGCCGGTCGTGCTGGTGGGTGCTCTCACCGGCGAACCGGGCCGGACCGCCGGGCCTGGGTGCCCCGGCCGTCGCCACGGCGGGTCAGGGCGCGGAGGGGGCCTGGCGGGTGCCCCGGCCGACGGACCGGACCGTCGGATCCGGCATCCGGCCACCGTCGCGGCAGGCCAGAAGGTCACCGACGCCTTGGCGGGTGCGCGCAGGGGCCCGAGAGGGTACGCGCCGGCCGGCGCGGAGCCGCGCCCGGCGGCTGCCGATGGCCCCCGCAGGCCCGCCCTGGCCGCCCGCCATGACCGTCGTGGCGGGTAGCCCGGCGTGCCGAGGTGCCGGGGGGCACGGGGTTTTCCGGGGGCACGGGGTGTGGGCGGGCCGCGGGTCGGAGGGTGCGGTGGTCAGGCTTGGGGGTGCTTTGTGGCCGCGGTGAACAGGCGTCGGAAGGGCAGCACTGTGCCGTACTCGGCGCTCGGGTAGGCCCTGCGCAGCAGGTCCCGGTACTCGTCGAGGAACGCGTCCCGGGCCTCGGGGTCGTCCGCCAGCGCGGTGAGGACGGGCCGCAGCCCGGTGCCCTTGACCCAGTCGAGGACGGGGTCCTCACCGGTCAGGACGTGGAAGTACGTCGTCTCCCACACGTCGGCGGTGCAGCCGAGGCGGGTCAGGCGGTCCAGGTAGACGCCGGGGAGGTGGACGGAGTCCTCGTGGCGCAGGACGTGGGCGAGGCGGGCCTTCCAGCGGGGGGCGGCGGCGAGTTCGCGCATCAGGGCGTGCAGGGGCGCGTCAATGTTGTGCGGCACCTGGAAGGCGAGGGTGCCGCCGGGGGCGAGGGCGTCCAGCCAGGCCGGGAAGGCGTCCAGGTGGCCGGGGACCCATTGCAGGGCGGCGTTGGAGACGATCAGGTCGTAGGTCTCGGCGGGCACCCAGTCGGTGGCGTCCGCGTGGGCGAAGTCGAGGCGTCCGCCGCCGGGCGTGCGACCGGCGTGCGCCTGGGCGTCGGCGAGCATCTGCGGGGAGTTGTCGTAGCCGGTGATGTGCGCGGTGGGCCAGCGGTCGGCGAGCAGGCGGGTGACGTTGCCGGGGCCGCAGCCGAGGTCGGCGATGCGGGGGGCGGCGGCGGGCGGGTCGGGGACGCGGGCCAGCAGGTCGGTGAAGGGGCGGGCGCGGTGGCCGGCGTGACGGAGGTACTGGGCGGGGTCCCAGGTGGGGCGCGCGGCGGGCATGGCGGGCTCCTCGGAGTCGTACACCGTTGTGATCGCCACTCTGCCCCCCATACACCTTGACGTCAAGATACTTGATCTCAAGAGACTTCATGTCGACACAACCACTACACTGATCGGCATGGAGGACGAGGTCGATCGGCTGGTCGCAGCATGGCGCCGGGAGCGCCCGGACCTCGACGTGGAACCGCTTGAGGTGCTGAGCCGGGTGAGCAGGCTGGCCCGGCACCTGGACCGGGCGCGCCGGCTGGCCTTCGCCGAGCATCAGCTGGAGCCCTGGGAGTTCGACGTGCTGACCGCGCTGAGGCGGGCGGGCACGCCGTATCAGCTCTCCCCCGGGCAACTGCTCACCCAGACCCTGGTCACCTCGGGCACGATGACGAACCGCATCGACCGGCTGGCCAAGAAAGGCCTGGTCGAGCGGCTGCCCGACCCCAGCGACCGGCGCGGCGTGCTGGTCCGCCTCACCCCGGAGGGACAGGACCGCGCGGACCAGGCACTGGCGGGCCTGCTGGAGCAGGAGCGGGCGATCCTCGCGGAACTCTCCCGCGCCCAACGCACCGAACTGGCCGCGCTGCTACGCCAGTTGACAGCCCCCTTCGACAACATCCCCGGCTAGGCCCAGTCACACAGTCCCCCCGCCCTTCGGTGCGCGGTCAGGCCGTGTTGGGCTGTTGGGGGGTGGGCGCCAGGTCGGCCGGGCCGACGCCGGCTCGGCGGGCCAGGGCCACGGCGGCGAGGGTGGAGTGGACGCCCAGCTTGCCGAGGACGTTCTGCATATGGGTGCGCACCGTGTGCGGGGACAGGAACAGCCGCTCGGCGACGGCCTTGCGGCCGAGCCCGGCGACCATGCAGCGCAGCACCTCCCGCTCCCGCGGGGTCAGCGACTCGACCAGCCGCTCGCTCTCGGTGCGGTGCTTGCGGGCGGCGGTCAACTCGCGCAGTACGCCGGTGAGCAGCGCGGGCGGCAGATGCGTCTCGTCGCGCAGGACGCCCCGGATGACGGTGAGCAGCCGCGACAGCGAGCAGTCCTTGGCGACCCAGCCGGACGCGCCGGCCTGGAGCGCGAGTGCGGCGCGGCGCGGGTCGTCCCGCTCGGCGAGGACCACGGTCCGTACCGCGGGGTGCGTCGAACGGACACCCGCGACCAGCGAGATCCCGTCCACCAGCCCCTCTTCGTTGTTCGCCTGCACCGGCACCGCCGGCCGGGCCCCGGGCACATGACCGCCCAGGTCGGCGTCGACGAGCAGGACGTCGAAGCGGCGGCCCTCACCGGCCGCCCGCTCCAGGCAGCGCAGCGCCGCCGGACCGCTGCCGGCCGCGGAGACCTCCACGTCCGGCTCCGCGGCCAGGGCCGCGGCCAGCGACTCGGCGAAGATGCGGTGGTCGTCCACGACCAGGACTCGGATGCGAACCATGAAACCCCCTTCCCCGTGCTCTCGAAGAGCAGGGGACACCCCAAGGTCCGGAGAACGACGACCTCGCGGGTACGACGCTGTGGTGGGCGGGGCCGGCCGCACGGCCGCCGCCGTGCAGTCACTGCTACCCCCACCGCGGGCGTCGTACCCGCCTGTCTCGTCCCCTGATCAGCACCGGCCCCCACCGGTACCGTCCATCAGGGTACGGCCGGGCGCCGTCGGCGGAAGGCGATGTGCGGAACTGGCCGCCCGGCGCGTTTATGGTGTGCCGCATGTTTCGTATTGAGGCAGAAGTCGACAAGGCCCGACGCGATCTGCTCCGTTCCCGGCTGCGGGACACCAATACGGCGGCGTCCCCCGTGCTTGCCGCCCTGCGCGGCACGCCCGGCGCACGCGAAGTCCCCCTGCATGTCTGGGCGGTGGACGCCGCGGGGGAGCTGGCCGGCGGACTGGTCGGCCACACCTGGGCGGCCTGGCTGCATGTGACCTATCTGTGGGTCGACGGCCGGTACCGCGGGGCGGGCCTCGGCGCGCGGCTGCTCACGGAGGCCGAGCGGCTGGCCGGGCGGGACCGGGGCTGCCGGGCGGCCCGCGTGGAGACCTGGGACTTCCAGGCCCCGGAGTTCTACCGCAAGCAGGGCTACGAGGTGGTGGGCGTGATCCCCGACTATCCGCCGGGGATCACCGAGTACACCCTGACCAGGCGGCTGCGCTGACCGCGGGTCACACCAGCCGGCGGGCGCCCGCCGCGGGCACCGCCTCGAAGGTGCGCGGTGCCGTGAATCCGGCCGCGGCGAACGCGGCCTCGACCGCCTTGGTGATCGCGTCGGCGTCGCCCGCCTCGGCCAGGACGATCGCCGAGCCGCCGAAGCCGCCGCCGGTCATCCGCGCGCCCAGCGCGCCCGCCTCCAGCGCCGTGTCCACCACGAGGTCCAGTTCGGGGCCGGAGATGCGGAAGTCGTCCCGCAGGGAGGCATGGCCCTCGGTCAGGAGCGGGCCGATGGCGCGGGTGTCACCGGACTCCAGCAGGGACACGACCCGCTCCACCCGGTGGTCCTCGGTGACGACATGGCGGACCAGCCGGCGTACCTCCTCCTCGTCGCCGAGCCGGGCCAGTGCGGCGTCCAGCCCGTCGTAGGGCACGTCCCGCAGCGCGTCCACGCCGAGCAGGGCAGCGCCCTTCTCGCAGCCGGCCCGCCGCTTGCCGTACTCGCCGTCGCTGTGGGCGTGTTTGACCCGGGTGTCGACGACGAGCAGGCGCATGCCCTCGGCGGCCAGGTCGAAGGGGATCTGCCGCTGGGACAGGTCGCGGGTGTCGAGGAACAGGGCGTGGCCCTCGGTGCAGCAGGCGGCGGCGGTCTGGTCCATGATGCCGGTGGGCGCGCCGACGTAGACGTTCTCGGCGCGCTGGCACAGGCGGGCCAACTGCCAGCGCTGAAGGCCGAGTTCGTACAGGTCGTTCAGGGCGAGCGCCACCACGACCTCCAGGGCCGCCGACGACGACAGGCCGGCGCCCGTGGGGACCGTCGAGGCCAGGTGGATGTCGGCGCCGGTCACCGGGTGGCCCGCCTCACGCAGGGCCCAGAACACGCCCGCGGGGTACGCCGTCCAGTTGCGGTCCGACTCCGGGGCCAGCGCGTCGAGCCGGAGTTCCACGACCCCGCCCGCGGTGCCCGCCGTGTCCTTTACGTTCGCCGAGTGCAGCCGCAGCACGCCGTCGGTGCGGCGCGAGACGGCGGCGACGGTCGTGTGCGGCAGCGCGAACGGCATGACGAAGCCGTCGTTGTAGTCGGTGTGCTCGCCGATCAGATTGACCCGACCGGGCGCCGACCAGACGCCGTCCGGTTCGGCTCCGTACAGCGCGACGAAGCCGTCCCGCACCTGCTGTGCCCCCACTAGCGCTCCTCCACGATGCTCTGCGCGAACTCCCATGCGTCCGCGACGATCCCCGCGAGGTCCGCGCGGGACGGGTTCCAGCCCAGTTTCTCGCGCGCCGTGCGCGCCGACGCCACCAGCACCGCCGGGTCGCCGCCGCGGCGCGGCGCGGTGACCTCGGGGACGGGGTGGCCGGTGACCCGGCGGACGGTCTCGATGACCTCGCGCACCGAGAAGCCGTTGCCGTTGCCGAGGTTGCAGATCAGGTGCTCGCCCGGGGTGGCGGCCCCGAGCGCCAGCAGATGGGCCTCGGCCAGGTCGGCGACGTGGATGTAGTCGCGGATGCAGGTGCCGTCCGGGGTCGGGTAGTCGTCGCCGTACACCGAGATGGCGTCGCGCCGGCCCTGGGCGACCTGGAGCACGAGCGGGATCAGGTGCGACTCGGGGTCGTGCCGTTCGCCGTAGGCGCCGTAGGCGCCCGCCACGTTGAAGTAGCGCAGGGACACGGCGCCGAGGCCGTGGGCCGCCGCCTCGCCCGTGATCATGTGGTCGACGGCGAGTTTGGTGGCGCCGTAGGGGTTGGTCGGCTTCGTCGGCGCGCTCTCCGGGATCGGGATCTGCTCCGGCTCGCCGTAGGTGGCCGCCGTGGAGGAGAAGACCAGCGTGCGGACGCCCGTCTCGCGCATGGCGCCGAGCAGCGCCATGGTGCCGCCGACGTTGTTGTCCCAGTACTTCTCGGGCCGCGCCACCGACTCGCCGACCTGGGAGGAGGCGGCGAAGTGCAGGACGCCGTCGTAGGAGGAGTCGAGCCACTTGGCGGCGTCGCGGATGTCCCCCTCGACGAAGGCGGCCCCGGCGGGGACGCCCTCGCGGAAGCCGGTGGAGAGGTTGTCGAGGACGGTGACCTCGTGACCGGCCTCCAGCAGGTGCTGGGCGACCACGCTGCCCACATAGCCCGCGCCGCCGGTGACCAGATACTTGCCGCTCATGAACTCGCTACCTCTCGCAGTCGCCGGGCCGCGCGCTCCGGCGGCACGTCGTTGATGAACACGCTCATGCCCGACTCGGAACCCGCGAGGAACTTCAGCTTGCCCGATGTCCGGCGGATGGTGAAAAGCTCCAGGTGCAGCGCGAAGTCGTCGCGCGTCACACCGTCGAACTCGTCCAGCGTGCCGAACGGGGCCTGGTGCCAGGCCGCGATGTAGGGCGTCGGGGGCTCGCCCTCGCCGAAGATCCGGTCGAAGCGCTTCAAGAGTTCCAGATAGACCTGGGGGAACTCTGTGCGGGCCGGCTCGTCGAGGCCGAGCAGATCGGGGACCCGGCGCTTCGGGTACAGGTGGACCTCGTAGGGCCAGTGCGCCGCGTACGGCACGAACGCCGCCCAGTGTTCACCCTCCAGGACGACCCGCTCGTCGGCGAGTTCACGCTCCAGGACGGCGTCGAAAAGGTTCTCGCCGCCGGTCGCCTCCTTGTGGGTCGCAAGTGAGCGCAGCATCAGTGCGGTGCGCGGGGTGGTGAAGGGGTAGGCGTAGATCTGGCCGTGCGGGTGCCCGAGCGTCACGCCGATCTCCTCGCCGCGGTTCTCGAAGCAGAACACCTGCTCCACGGAGGGCAGATGGGACAGTTCCGAGGTCCGGTCGGTCCATGCCTCCAGGACGAGGCGCGCCTGGTCCTCGCTCAGGTCCGCGAAGGAGGCGTCGTGGTCCGAGGTGAAGCAGACGACCTCGCAGCGGCCGGAGTCCTGGGCCAGCGACGGGAAGCGGTTCTCGAAGACGACGACGTCGTAGGAGGAGTCGGGGATCTCGCTCAGCCGGCCGTCGCGGGTGGGGCACAGCGGGCACTCGTCGGCGGGCGGGTGGTAGGTGCGGCCCTGGCGGTGCGAGGCGATCGCGACGGCGTCGCCGAGCAGCGGGTCGTGGCGGATCTCGGAGGTCGTCACGGTCCGCTCCAGCGGCCGGTGGTCCACCGCGCCGCGCACCGTGTCGTCCCGCAGGTCGTAGTAGATCAGCTCACGACCGTCGGCCAGCCGGGTCGAGGTCTTCTTCACGCCGGACTCCTCTGTGCCCGCACCCAATCATTCAACACAACCAAACATAACAGATCACAAGTCCACATCTCCCCCGACCATCACAATCAAACAAAGAACACCATCAGAACTGTTCAATATCTGAACACAGAGGCGTAGGTTCCGCTACGGACCAGTTCGCGCAACGAAGCGAGTACGCATGTACATCCCCACCCAAAGCCCCACATATCTGGCCGCGGAGCTACGGCTCCCCACCAACTGGCTGGACTACACGATCCTGGCGATCTACTTCGTCGTCGTCCTGGGCATCGGTCTCGCCGCACGGCGCTCGGTCAGAACCAGCCTCGACTTCTTCCTCTCCGGACGCTCGCTGCCCGCCTGGATCACCGGTCTCGCCTTCATCTCCGCCAACCTCGCCGCCACCGAGATCCTCGGCATGGCGGCCAACAGCGCCCAGTACGGCGCCTACACCGTCCACTGGTACTGGATCGGCGCCATCCCGGCCATGGTCTTCCTCGGCCTGGTGATGATGCCCTTCTACTACGGCAGCAAGGTCCGCTCGGTCCCCGAGTTCCTGCTGCTGCGCTTCGACCGGTGGGCGCACCTGCTGAGTTCGGTCCTGTTCGCGTTCGCCGCGATCCTGATCGCCGGCGTGAACCTCTACGCGCTCGCGATCGTCGTCGAGGCGCTGCTGGGCTGGCCGCAGTGGGTGGCCATCGTCGTCGCCGGCTTCTTCGTGCTGGCGTACATCACGCTCGGCGGCCTGTCCTCCGCGATCTACAACGAAGTCCTCCAGTTCTTCGTGATCCTGGCGGCCCTCATCCCGATCACCATCCTCGGCCTGAAGAAGGTCGGCGGCTGGGGCGGGCTGACCGACAAGCTCACCGCGGCCCACGGGGACAACTTCACCACCGCGTGGGGCGGCACCGGCATCGGGCACGGCAACCCGCTCGGCGCCAACTGGCTGACCATCGTGCTCGGCCTCGGTTTCGTGCTGTCCTTCGGCTACTGGACGACCAACTTCGCCGAGGTGCAGCGGGCCCTGTCCGCGAAGAACCTCTCCGCCGCGCAGCGCACCCCGCTGATCGCCGCGTTCCCGAAGATCTTCATCGTCTTCCTGGTGATGATCCCGGGCCTGGTGGCCGCCGCGCTCGTGCCGAACATCGGCACCTCCGCGTCGGGGCTGCAGTACAACGACGCCATTCCCTATCTGATGCAGGAGCTGCTGCCCAACGGCGTGCTCGGCATCGCGGTGACCGGTCTGCTGGCCGCCTTCATGGCCGGTATGGCGGCCAACGTGTCGTCCTTCAACACCGTGTTCACCAACGACATCTGGGCGAAGTACGTGGTCAAGGACCGCGAGGACGCCTACTACGTCCGCTTCGGCCGGCTGATCACGGCGATCGGTGTCCTCGCCTCCGTCGGCACGGCGTTCCTGGCGTCCTCGTTCTCGAACATCATGAGCTACCTCCAGACGCTGTTCTCCTTCTTCAACGTGCCGATGTTCGTCGTGTTCATCGTCGGCATGTTCTGGAAGCGGGCGTCCGCCAAGTCCGGCTTCTGGGGCCTGCTCGCCGGGACCGTGACCGCGATGGTCAACTACTTTGTGATGTACAAGAAGGACATCATCAGCATCCCCTCCGACCAGGGCGCCAACTTCGTCTCCGCGATCGCGGGCTTCGTCGCCGGTGCGGTGGTCATGGTGGCCGTGTCGCTGTTCACCAAGCCGAAGCCGGCCGGGGAGTTGCAGGGGCTGGTCTACGGCACCAGGTCCCCGGGGATGGCCGAGGCCCCCGCCGCCGGTGACGACGCCTGGTACCGCAGGCCGGCCCTGCTGGGCTGGGGCGCGGTGGTGCTGGCCGCCGTCTGCTACATCCCGTTCTCGTTCTGACGGCCGTCCCAAGGGGAGTTTGAACAACCATGACCGAGCACTCCGGGCAGTCCGGACACTCCGAGCACTCCGAGCACTCCGAGCACGACATCCAGCGGGAAGTCACCGAGCTGGAGCAGAAGTCCGCGACCGCCGCCCGCATCTTCGACCTGCGCCGCATCATCGGCGGCCTGTTCATCGTCTACGGCGTCATCGTCACGATCGTCGGCATCACCGACTCGCAGGCCGCCATCGACAAGGCCGAAGGCGTCAACATCAACCTGTGGACCGGCCTGGGCATGCTGATCCTGGGCCTGTTCTTCCTGGCCTGGCTAAGCCTCCGCCCCACCCCACCCCCGCCACCCCCGTCCCCGGCCGACGACACCACCCACCCCGAGTAACCCGCTCCTGGGCACAGCCGAGGACGCACGCGGCGGACGGGGCCGGGGATGCGCGCGGCGGGCACGGCCGGGATGCGCGCGGCGGGCCGGGCCAGGGCGCAGGTGACGGGTGCGGCCGGAGACGAAGGCGGCGGGCGTAGGCGGTGGGCGCGGCCGAAGACGCAGGTGACGGGCGGGGCCGGGACGCATGCGGTGGGCGCTGCAAGGGCCTGGCGAGCGTGCCGGCGACCACCGTCGGCACACGGCAGCCACCGCACGCCGCCCCGACCGACCGCCCCACGGCGCCACCTACGCGTACCGCGCGCTGGTCCGCGTGGCCGCACGCAGCCCCCCGACGACCCGCTCAAGCGGGCCAGACCCAACGGTCCGACGAGCCCGAACGCCAACCACCACACTCCTGGCACGGCCCCACCGGCGACCGCCGCCGTCACGCCTCCGGCGGCGACAGCCAGTGCCACCAGCCCGCAACCGGTGCGCCTCACCGTCACCACCGGCTGAGGGACACACCGAGACCCACGCACGAGCCCCCGCACGGCGGCGACCGACCGCCACCAGGGCAGCCCCTCCGCCGACGACAGCCGAGGCGGACGACGGCCGCCACCACCCCGCCCGCAACCGGTGACCCCGCCGTCACCAACCGGCTGCGGCACACGCCGAGGCCCGCGCATGGCCGCACGGCACGGCGATGGGCGTCCGCCGTCGGGAGCAGCCCTCCGCCGGTGGGAGCCCGAGGTGGACCGCAGTCGGCGTCGGTGGGACGGTTGTTGTCGGCTTCTCAGCCGCCGGCGCCGGATGAGCGGTCGGTGCTGCGGGACAAGACGGCTAGGGGTGGTCGCGAACTGCTGCCGGTTGGCTGTGCATGGGCGTGTTCTGGTGTGTATGAGTGAGTGTCTGGGTTGTGGCGGGTGTGATCGGGTGGGCCAGAACGGAGGTTCCCCTGTCGAATGGGTGACCTTTGCCGGTGGTGGTCGTTGGTGTGGTGAGGGGTTCTTCGGTCGGTGTGAGGGTGAGGGGATGGGTGAGCTGCGGGAGTTGGCGGCGCCGTTCGTGGCACCCGGTCCTTCGGGGGTCGCGGTCCGTGACCGGCTCAAGGGCCTGACGGCCGCGGACGAGGAGGTACTGCGTCTGGTCGGTGACCATCTGAGCATGCTCGCGTCCCAGGATCTGAAGGCCCGGTGCGCGGCCGGTCCGGACCACGACAGCGACCGGTGGGCCGAGCGCAAGCGGGCCCTGACCGGGGAGTCCTCCTCGCGGTGGGCGGGCAGCATCACGAAGGCCAGCCATGATCAGTGGGCGCTGGCCCGGCGTGGACAGCATGCGCACATCCAGAGTCTCGAAGCCGGGGTCAGGACGATCGCGCACCGGCTGTCGCTGCCGGTCGGGGAGAAGGGCGGCAAGCGGGCTCCGGGCGGCTACCGCAGCCGGCGGGAGTGGTTCGCCAAGACCCGGCGTCTGCACGTGCTGGCCGACCGGCTGGAGGCGGCGCGGGCGGACCGGGAGGCCGGTGCCGTACACGTGGTGCGGGGCGGGAAGCGGCTGCTGAACACCCGCCACCACCTCGACGCTGCCCAGCTCACCGAGGACCAGTGGCGGACACGGTGGCAGGCCGCGCGCCGGTTCCTACAGGCCGACGGGGAGTCCGGCAAGCGCTTCGGCAACGAGACGATCCGCATCACGCCCGATGGTGAGGTGTCCCTCAAGCTCCCAGCCCCTCTGGCGTATCTGGCCAACGCCCCGCACGGCCGGTACGTGCTCACCTCCCGGGTGGTGTTCACGCACCGGGGTGAGCAGTGGCGTGACCGTGTCACCGCGAACCGGGCCGTTGCCTACCGCATCCATGAAGACGTGCTGCGCGGGCGCTGGTATGTCACCGCGTCGTGGACGATCCCCCCGGTCAAGACCGTGCCCCTGGCCACGGCCCGCGCGAACGGGATGGCTGGCGTGGACACCAACGCCGATCACCTTGCCGCCTGGCGCCTGGACGCACACGGCAATCCCGTCGGCGGACCCCTCCGGTTCGGCTACGACCTCACGGGCACTGCCGCCCACCGCGACGCCCAGGTCCGCCACGCGCTGATCCGCCTGCTGCACTGGGCCCGACGCCACCACCTTGCGATCGCGGTCGAGGACCTTGACTTCCAGGCGGAGAAGACCCGCGAGAAGCACGGCCGCAACAAGCGGTTCCGCAAGCTGGTCTCCGGCATGCCGGTCAGCAGGCTGCGGGCCCGGCTGGTGTCGATGGCGGCCGGGCTCGGCATCACCATCGTCGCCGTCGACCCGGCCTACACCTCCAAGTGGGGCGCCCGGTACTGGCAGAAACCCCTCACCACCCCAACACGCAGAACGACCCGTCACGACGCAGCCGCCGTGGCGATCGGCAGGCGCGCCCTGGGACACCCGGTCCGGCGACGGACGGCACCGCCCCCTGCTCACCGGAGTGATGAGCAGGGGCATCGGACCGTCCAGGCCGAACCGGTGACCCCGGGGCGTGAGGGACCGCGCCCCCGCATCCCCGGACCACGGACACGATCCGTACGCGCCGGACGCGGAGCGAACGCGCGGAACCAGGACGCCCAACACCGTTCGGGACGCCCGGCTGAGCACGAGTCCTGGCAACAGGACTCACTCCCGCTCAGTCTCTAGGAACGGTTTGCATGGTCCAGTAGGCCGGTTCGGGCTGCCAGGGCCGCTGCTTCCAGGCGGGAGCCCACGCCCAGTTTCATCAGCACCCGCTGGACGTGCGTCCGGGCGGTCGACGGGGCGATGCCCATGCCGGCGGCGATCAGCCGGGTGTCCTCGCCGTCCGCGACCCGGACCAGGACCTCCACCTCGCGCGGGGTGAGCATCTGCAGCAGCCGCCGGCCCTCGTCGTCGGGTTGGGCGGCGGGATTGAGCAGTTCACCGAAGGCGCCCTGGAGCAGTTGCGGAGCGACGGCCGCCTCCCCCGCCCGCGCCTTCATGATCGCCCGTTCCACCCCCTCGATCCGCTCGTCGTGCCGCACGTACCCGGACGCGCCGGACGCGAAGGCCGCGGCGATCCCGCGCGGCGACGGCACGGGCCCGAGGACCACGACCGCGACCTGCGGCCGCTCCCGCTTGATCTTCACCACCGGGTCGAAGGTGCCCGGCTCGGCAGGCGCGGCCGTACCCAGCAGGCACACCTCGGGCGCGCGGCTGATCACGAGGTCGGCCGCGCCCACGGACGGCGCCGCCGCGGCGAGCACCCGGTGCCCGCGCAGCTTCAGCGCCGAGGCCAGCGCCTCGGCCAGCAATCGGTGGTCGTCCACCACCATGAGCCGCACTCCCACAGAGCAACCCCCCAGTCCCCCCCATGGAGCCCCCACTATGGATGCCCACCGGTCCGCGTGGACAGAGGGCCCCCCGGCACCTCGTCCTTCATTGCCCCCGGAAGCTACACGCTTGTTCGACGTTGCGCTGCCCCTAGAGAGGAGAAGTGCCCCGGATCGAAGGAATCTCCTGCCGTCCCGGCATGCGCGGGTGGTGAGCGGTACGCACACGGCCCCGCCCCCCGCGGCGAGCGGGGGACGGGGCCGTGGGGCCGGGCGGGCCGGCGGTCAGCCGGCGGTGCCGAAGGCGACCGCCAGATACTCCTTGCCGTACGCGGTGTTGGTCTTGTGGGCGAACACCGCCGACATGTACAGGCGGCCCTGCGCGTAGCGGATCTCCGCGTAGTCCGGCAGCATGCTGGTCTCCGCGTCGCGCACCGCCTTGGTGGCCGGGTTCTCCAGCAGCTTGGTCTCCTTGAAGGAGTTGCCGTCGATGCTGACGATCTGGCCGCCCTTGTCGTAGGGCGGGCGCTTGTACGCGATCAGGTTGGCGCCGTCCATGCGCAGCGGGGTGATCGTGTAGCCGTCGCCGGCGTCCCCGCGCTGCCCGGTCTGCTTGCCGGTGGCGAGGTCGAACGCGACGATCTCGTTGGTCTTGCTGTACTGGCCGCTGCCGTCGTGCTCCTCGGTCGGCACATACAGCTTGTCGCCGCCGACGACGATCTGCCGGCAGTACTCGATCCGGGAGATGCCGTCGCAGCGTCCGGCGTAGTCGTCGCCCGGCGCCGAGATCCGGGCGCGCAGCTTTCCGGTCTTGTTGTCGATGGAGAAGTAGTCGGAGATGCCGCTGCCGTCTCCGGCGCTGTCGCCGACGTCGGCGGCCACCACCAGCGGGTCGGTGGAGACGATCGCCGCGTACTCGATGCCCGCGGTCATCTTGTACTCGGAGATCACCTTCCCGGACTTCGGGTCGATGGTCTGGATGTGCAGCTGACGGTTGTCGTAGCTGCCGCACTTGCGGACCGCGACCAGTTTGGCGCCGCCGCCGTACCCGGCGTCGTAGCAGGTGTCGGTCGGCTTCGGCTGCCACAGCACCCTGCCGGAGAGGTCGAAGGCGGCGCCCCCGCTGGTGCTGCCGACCGCGACCGTGTTCTGGGCGATCGTGACGTTATCGAAGTTGATCGGCCGGTCACCGGAGTTGACCGTCTTCGTCCAGAGCTTGGTGCCCGCGTCGAGGTCGATCAGCGCGAGTTGGCTGCACCCCTCGCTGGAGCCCTTCTTCGGCATCCGCGGCTGGAAGACGACGGCGGTCTTGTTGTCCGAGGTGATGTGGTCGGTGGCCTCGCACACCGGGCCGGGCAGCTTGACCGTCCACAGCTTGCCGCCCTTGACGGGGTCGTAGCCGACGATCTCGGCGATGCCGCTCTTGGCGTACACCTTGTCGGTGAGCCAGGAGCCGGAGGTGACGACCGTGTCGTCGGTCGTGGGCAGCGGAACCTGGAAGAGGACCTTGGAGGCGGTGTCGGCGGGCGCCTTCTCCTTGCCGCCGGTGCCGGCGCCGCCGGAGCCGCCCTTGTCGTCCTTGCCGCCGGTGCCGCCGCTGGAGTGCGCCGTGTCCTTCTTCGAGGAGTCGTCGCCGGACGACTTCGTGTACACGAGACCGCCGACGACGATCAGCGCGATGGCGACGACCGCCGACACGATGATGATCAGCGGCGCCTTGGACTTCGCCGGACCGCCGGGCGAACCGGGCTGCGGCTGCTGCGGTATGCCCGGCGGGCCCGGATAGCCGTAACCGGGCTGCTGGGCGTACGCGTTGGGCTGGCCGTACGGGTTGGGCTGGCCGTACGGGCCCGGCTGCTGGCCGGGGTAGCCGTAGCCGGGGGGTGTCTGGGGCCCGCCCTGCGGGGGCTGCGGTGCCTGCGGATACCCGTAGCCGGGCGGCGGGGGCGGCGGGGTCTGGGGAGCCTGCGGCGGCTGCTGCGGATGGCCGGGGCCCTGCTCCGGGGCCTTGCCGAAGCCCGGCGGGGTCGCGGGCGGGCCCTGCGTGGCCGGTGGCGTCGGCGGCCCCGCGGGCGGCTGGGGCGCACCGAAGCCACCCGGCGCGGGCTGCGGCTGCGGCTGGCCCGCGGGCTGTTGCGGCGGCGGGCCCTGGGGCGGGCCGAAACCACCCTGCTGGGGCGGCTGGTTGGGCGGGGGCGGCGGCTGGGTCATGACGGGGACACCTCGGAGGAACGCTCGAAGACGGCGACGACGAAGACGACGAAGGAGACGGCGGAAGGAATGCGGTGCGGTCCGGCGCCGCGGTGCGCGCCGGAGACGACCGGGCTCACTTGCCGAAGGCGAGCATCAGCTTCTCCTTCGAGTCGTCGTTGCCGGTGAGCCGGGTGGAGGAGATGTAGAACCTGCCGTCGACCCAGTCGACCGCGCCGTCGAAGAAGCTGTTCTCGATGGTCGCGGTGGACTGCGGGTTCTGCAGCAGCTTGACCGGCTTGTGGGCGGCGCCCGCGGTCGGGATCGACACGACCTGACCGCCCGCGTCGTACGACGGCTGGACGTAGGCGACGAGTTGGCCGCCCTCCACCTTGAGCGGCGCCATCGACTCGTCCGCGGGGGACTTGACGCGCCACTTCTCCTTGCCGTCGGCGAGGCCGATCGCGACGATCTCGTTGGCGCCGCTGGCGGCGTCGGTCGGCAGGTAGAGCGTGTCGGCGTCGGCGGCGACGCCGGTGCAGCCCTGCAGCTCACGCGCGAGGATCGCCCAGCCGCACCGGGGAGCGAACTTCTCGTCGACGGTGACCTCCGAGCGGAAGCCGCCGCTGCCGGTGAAGGTGGAGATGTTCCAGGCCTTCTTGTCCTCGTTGGTCAGGTAGACCACGAGCGGGTCCACGGAGTAGGCGCGCGCGACCTTCCAGCCCTTCTTGACCGGCTGGGTCCACTTGACCTTGCCGGTGGCCGGGTCGAGTTCCTGGATCTCGTCGTGCTCGTTGCTGCCGGTGGCGTCGCAGGAGGCCACGGAGATCAGCCGGCTCGTGCCGCCCGCGAACGCGGTCGGGAAGCAGGCGTTGCCGTACTTGGTCTTGTCGTACAGCTTCCGGCCGCTGTCCATGTCGTACGCCGTGCCGGACTGCGAGCGACCCACCATCAGCGTCTTGCCGCTGAGGGTCAGTTCGATGGTGATGGTGCTGTCGAACAGGGCGCCGTCGGCGACCGTGCCGGTCCAGCCCTTCTTGCCGGTGCCGAGGTCGATCACCTGGAGCCGGTTGCACTTGGCGCGGTCGCTGGAACCGCTCATGTACGCCACGACGACCTTGTCGTCGGCGGTCTTCCGCGGGGTGACCGCGCAGATCTTCTGCGGGAAGGTGATCGGCTCCCAGGAGGGCTTGCCGTCGGCGACGTCGTAGGCGAAGACCTGCTTGTACGCGGCCTTCACCGCCGTCTTGCCGGTGATCCACATGCCGGGCGCGTCGGCGCCGGAACCGGGCGCGTCGGGCGCCGACTTGTACCAGAGCACCCGGGACTCGCCCGCCTGGCGGCCCTCGTTGAGGTCCTCCGGGTCCGAGCCGCCGTTTCCGCTGCCGTCACCGGGGTCGACCGGGTCGCCGGAGCCGGAGGCCGACGGCTTGGCGTCGTCGGACCGCTCGGCGACCGGCTTCTTCCCGCCGTCGTCACCGCTGACCGCGTACACGGTGCCGCCGATGAGGAGCAGCGCCGCCACCGCCCCGCCGACGATCAGCGCGGTCTTCTTCCTCGTGGAGCCGCCGGGCGGCGGGGTGCCGGGCGCGCCGGGGTACTGCGGCTGCTGCGGGTAGCCGTAGCCGGGCTGCTGACCGTAGGGGCCCGGCTGCTGCGGCTGACCGTAGGGGCCCTGCTGCTGTCCGTACGGGCCCGGCTGGGCGTAGGGTCCCGGCTGGGCGTACGGGCCTGGCTGCTGCGGCGGGCCGTACGGACCCGGCGTCTGCGGCGGCTGCGCGGGCGGGGGCGGTGTGCCCGGGGTGCCCTGGGCTGCGCCGAAACCTCCCTGCGCGGGCGGGGTCTCGGGAGCCCCGAATCCTCCGCCCTGCGGCGGTTGTCCCTGCGGTGCTCCGAAACCGCCCTGCGGCGGCTGGTCGGGCGGCTGAGTCATCAGCGCTCTTCCCCCTCGTTCACTGATTTTTAGCCACGCCCTGAGGTTCGCGATGGACCCAAGGTCGTTCTCAGACGGTACTCAGACGGCCCTTTCTATCACCCGGTACCGGACGCGACCCTGGCCGGATCCACCCCTGTTCCCAAGGGAGAACCACCCCGTGATACCCCCGTTACGAGCCTTCACGCCCCCTTCACCTCCGCGCCCCGTAAGGGGCGCGGGGAACTGCGCGACCAGCCACAACGGCGCCGCAGACAACCGACGCCATATCACGGCACAACCAGCGGAGCGCTTACGCGTCGTCCGCCAGTTCCAGCCAGCGCAGCTCCAGTTCCTCGCGTTCGGCCGCCAGGTCCCGCAGCCGGGCGTCGAGTTCGGCCACCTTCGCGAAGTCGGTGGCATGCTCGGCGATCTGCCCGTGCAGCGCGGTCTCCTTCTCCGAGACGCGGTCCAACTGGCGCTCGATCCGCTGGAGTTCCTTCTTCGCGGCCCGCTGGTCGGCGGCGCTGCGCTCCGCCGCCGCGGGCTTCGGCGCCGCGGCGGCGGCCGAGGCGGCCACGGCCTCTTCCATGCGCCGGCGCCGCTCCAGGTACTCGTCGATGCCGCGCGGCAGCATCCGCAGCGTGGCGTCACCGAGCAGCGCGTACACCCGGTCGGTGGTGCGCTCGACGAAGAACCGGTCGTGGGAGATGACGATCATCGAGCCGGGCCAGCCGTCGAGCAGGTCCTCCAGCTGGGTCAGGGTCTCGATGTCGAGGTCGTTGGTGGGCTCGTCCAGGAAGAGGACGTTGGGCTCGTCCATGAGCAGCCGCAGCAGTTGCAGTCGCCGCCGCTCACCGCCCGACAGATCGCCCACCGGCGTCCACTGCTTCTCCTTGGTGAAGCCGAACGTCTCGCACAGTTGCCCCGCGGTCAGCTCGCGCCCCTTGCCGAGGTCGACCCGCTCGCGCACCCGCTGCACGGCCTCCAGGACCCGCCAGGACGGGTCGAGTTCGGCGACCTCCTGGGACAGATAGGCGAGCCTGACCGTCTTGCCGACGGCGACCCGGCCGCTCACGGGCTGTGCCTCGCCGGCGGTGCGCGCCGCGTCCGCCATGGCCCGCAGCAGCGACGTCTTCCCGGCGCCGTTGACCCCGACCAGAGCGATCCGGTCGCCGGGGCCGAGCTGCCAGGTGACGTGCTTGAGCAGCATCTTCGGACCGGCCTGGACGCTCACGTCCTCCAGGTCGAAGACGGTCTTGCCGAGCCGCGAGGAGGCGAACCTCATCAGCTCGCTGCTGTCCCGGGGCGGCGGCACGTCCTTGATCAGCTCGTTGGCGGCCTCCACCCGGAACCGCGGCTTGGAGGTCCTGGCGGGCGCGCCGCGCCGCAGCCAGGCCAGCTCCTTGCGGATCAGGTTCTGCCGCTTGACCTCCTCGGTGGCGGCGATGCGCTCGCGCTCGGCGCGGGCGAAGACATAGTCGGAGTAGCCGCCCTCGTACTCGTAGACCGCGCCGCGCTGCACGTCCCACATCCGGGTGCACACCTGGTCCAGGAACCAGCGGTCGTGGGTCACGCACACCAGCGCCGAACGCCGCTCCCGCAGATGCCCGGCCAGCCAGGCGATGCCCTCCACGTCGAGGTGGTTGGTGGGCTCGTCCAGGACGAGCAGGTCCTGCTGCTCGATGAGCAGCTTGGCCAGCGCGATCCGGCGCCGCTCACCACCGGACAGCGGGCCGATGACGGTGTCCAGGCCCGCCGGGAAGCCCGGCAGGTCGAGGCCGCCGAACAGGCCGGTCAGTACGTCCCTGACCTTGGCGTCGCCCGCCCACTCGTGGTCGGCCATGTCCCCGATGACCTCGTGCCGCACGGTGGCCGCCGGGTCGAGCGAGTCATGCTGCGTGAGCACGCCGAGCCGCAGCCCGCCGGAGTGCGTGATGCGCCCGGTGTCGGCCTCCTCCAGCTTGGCGAGCATCCGGATGAGGGTGGTCTTGCCGTCGCCGTTGCGTCCGACGACCCCGATCCGGTCCCCTTCGGACACGCCGAGCGAGACGCCGTCCAGCAGCGCACGCGTGCCGTACACCTTGCTGACGTTCTCGACATTGACCAGGTTGACGGCCATTTCACTCCTGTGCGCGGGGATCGATCAGCCTTCAAGCGTAGGGCCTGCGGCGGCGGGGGCGGGGCGCGCGGGGTCAGTCACTCTTTGTGATGACGCGATCGGGATCCGGCGGCTACCGTGGAGCACAGGCAGCAGGATCCCGTCCATGGGAGGAACAATGACCGCCGAGTCCGTCGAGCACCACGTCCAGTGGCCGGTGCCGCCGCAGGACGGCTACACCGTGGACGACCTGTTCACGCTGCCTGATCTCCCGCCGCACACCGAGCTGATCGACGGGAGCCTGATCTTCGTGAGTCCGCAGCGCCGCTTCCACGGCAACATGGTCGACTTGCTCGTCTTCGGCCTGCGCAGCAGTGATCTGCCCGCCGAGTTCAGGGTCAGCCGGGAGATGACCGTGGTCCTCGACAAGCGCAACGGCCCCGAACCGGACGTGAGCGTGATCCGGGCTGATGCGATCACCGGGCCGGAACAGACGAGCTACCGAGCCGAGGACGTACTCCTGGCTGTCGAAGTCGTCTCGCCCGATTCCGAGTCCCGTGACCGCACGACCAAGCCGCAGAAGTACGCCGCCGCCGGGATCCCGAACTTCTGGCGCGTCGAGGCGAGCGGGACGAGCGGCAGGCCCGTCATCCACGTCTACGAACTCGACCCGCTCACCAAGGCGTATGTGCACATGGGCATGCACCGTGACCGGATCAAGGTCGACAAGCCCTGCCCCATCGACATCGATCTGACGGCGATCGACGAGCTCTGAGGGGGCCGTTCTCAGAGCACCGTCGCGCCCGCCGCCGGTCCGGAGGCCGTCCGCACCGTCTTGCACGTCCCGGACGACCGCAGTGCTCGCGCCACCCGCTCCGCCGACTCGGGGCCGCGGACCAGGAAAGCGGTGGTCGGGCCCGAACCGGAGACCAGCGCCGTGAGCGCGCCTGCCGCGCGGCCCGCCGCCAGGGTGTCCGCCAGTTCCGGGAAGAGGGACAGGGCCGCGGGCTGGAGATCGTTGGAGATGCCCGCCGCGAGCAGGTCCGGGTCGCCCTTCGCGAGCGCGTCCAACAGGTCAGGGCAGGCCACCGGCTCGGGGATGTCACGGCCCTCGGCGAGCCGGTCGAACTCGCGGAAGACGGCCGGCGTGGACAGGCCACGGTCGGCCATCGCGAACACCCAGTGGAAGGCGCCGCCGACGTCGAGCGCCGTCAGCCGCTCACCGCGCCCGGTGCCAAGGGCCGCCCCGCCCAGCAGGCTGAACGGCACATCGCTGCCCAACTCCGCGCAGATACCGATGAGTTCGGCCTGCGAGGAGCCCGTACCCCACAGCGTGTCGCAGGCCAGCAGCGCGCCCGCCCCGTCCGCGCTGCCGCCCGCCATGCCACCGGCGACCGGGATGTCCTTGGCGATGTGGATGTGCACGGCGGGCTCGATGCCACGGCGCCCGGCGAGCGCGACGGCCGCGCGCGCCGCGAGATTGGTGCCGTCCAGCGGGACCTGATCGGCGTCCGGTCCTGCGCAGGTGACCCGCAGTTCGTCCGCCGGGGCCACGGTGACCTCGTCGTACAGGCCGACCGCGAGGAAGACGTTGGCCAGGTCGTGGAAGCCGTCGGGCCTGGCGGCACCCACGGCGAGCTGGACGTTGACCTTGGCCGGTACGCGTACCGTGACGCTCACTTGCTCTCCTTGTGCTCCGCGATCCGCGCGAACTCCTCCACGGTCAGCGACTCCCCGCGTGCCTGCGGCGAGACACCGGCCGCGACCAGGGCCGCCTCGGCCGCCGCCGCGGAACCGGCCCATCCGGCCAGGGCCGCCCGCAGGGTCTTGCGGCGCTGCGCGAACGCCGCGTCCACGACCGCGAAGACCTCCCGCTTCGACGCCGTGGTCTTGACCGGTTCGGCCCGCCGGACCAGGGAGACCAGCCCGCTGTCCACGTTCGGCGCGGGCCAGAAGACGTTGCGCCCGATGGCCCCGGCCCGTTTCACCTCGGCGTACCAGTTCGCCTTGACGGAGGGGACGCCGTACACCTTCGAACCGGGCGCGGCGGCGAGCCGGTCCGCGACCTCCGACTGCACCATCACCAGGGTCCGCTCGATCCCGGGGAAGGTGTCGAGCATGTGCAGCAGCACGGGCACGGCCACGTTGTACGGCAGGTTCGCGACCAGCGCCGTCGGGGCGGGACCGGGCAGCGCGGTGACGTCCAGGGCGTCGGAGTGGACCAGCGCGAACCGGTCGGCGCGCTCCGGCATCCGCGCGGCGATCGTGGCGGGCAGCGCGGCGGCCAGCACGTCGTCGATCTCGACGGCGGTGACCCGGTCGGCGGCCTCCAGCAGGGCCAGGGTGAGGGAGCCGAGCCCCGGGCCGACCTCGACCACCACGTCGTCCGGGCGGACCCCGGCGGTGCGGACGATACGGCGGACCGTGTTCGCGTCGATCACGAAGTTCTGGCCGCGCTGCTTGGTCGGGCGCACGCCCAGCGCTGCCGCCAGCTCACGGATGTCGGCGGGGCCGAGGAGGGCGTCGGGGGTGGGGCTGCTCACGGCACAAGGGTACGGGCCCGCGACGACCCCCTAGCCCCACCGGCCGGTTGGGCGACCTCCACACGCCCCCACGGCCCGGCGGGCACGGGGTCCGGCGAGACCGCGGTCCACCGGCGCCACGGTCCGTCGAACCCACCCTCCGGCGCGACCGCAGTCCACCGGGGCCGCACTCCAGCGGCCCCACGGCCCAGCCGCCCCGCGGCCCCGTGGGCCCCTCGGTGGTCACCCGTACAGGCGGGACCCGCAGTGGGGCCAGGGGCTTGTGCCCCGGCGCACGTACAGCTTCTTGGCCCGGTACGTCTGCTCCGCCGCCGAGGCGTCCTGCGGGCGTCCCTTGCCGCCCAGGCTGCGCCAGGTGTGCGTGTCGAACTGGTAGAGGCCGCCGTAGGTGCCCGAGGGGTCCACCGCGGCGGGCCGCCCGCTGGACTCGCAGGCCGCGAGGGCGCGCCAGTTCAGTCCCTCGGCGCCCGCGACGGAGGGCGGCGGCGGCTTGATGCCCACCCGGACGAGCTGGGTGAGCGGCTCGCGGACCACCCGGGATTTTTCCCGGCGCGGCTTCTGCCGGACCCCGTTGACGGTCCGCAGCAGATAGGTCACGCGCCGCACGCCCGGCTGTCCGGCACGGTCGACCACCTCGATGCCCCGGAACAGCGCGGGGTCGTTGGTCCGGCGCACCTGGTACGGGATCGGCTCCTCGCGGACCTCCTTGGTGCCGGTCACCCGCAGCACGGTCACCGTCTGCCCGTCCCGCGGGAAGCTGCCGGACGGCACGGACGTGGTGTCCTGGCCGCGCAGCGTGATCCCGGCCTGCTCGACCGTCTCGCGGACGGTCGCCGCGTTGGTGCGGACGGTGTGGGCGCGGCCGTCCGCGATGACCGTCACCGCGCGTTCGGTACGCACGTCGAGGGTGAGCCCGGCGCGGCCGATGGGCTGGGAGCGTGCGGCCGACAGGTAGGCGCCCTCCGCGCGCACCCCGAGCTGTGTGAGCGCTTCCTCGACGGTGCGCGCCGTCGTCCACACCTGGCGCCGCTCGCCGTCGATCGTGAGCCGCAGGGGGCGCCCGTAGTGCACCGCGATCTCGTCTCCGCTGCTCAGCTCCGAGCCGCGGGCGGGCGTGACCACGTCGTGCGCCCCCACCGGGACGCCTTCCTCGGCGAGCAGTTCGGTCACGTCGTCGGCGAAGGTGTGCAGGGTGCGCGTCTTCCCGTCGACGCTCAGCTCGATGGCCTTGTCCTTGGCGACGAACGCGCTGGTGCCGCCGGCCAGGAAGGCGACGACCAGGGCCTGCGGCACCAGTCGGCGCATCGTGGGTTCCGAGCGCCGGGCGTAGCGCGCCCGGCGCCGGTGTGCGGCGCGCCGGTCCGAGCGGGGGCGCAGGACGGGCTCGCGCAGGTCCGGCACGGTCCCGCCGGGCGCCTGTCGCGGCAGCAGCGGCGGTTCGTAGGCGGGCCGGTGGGTGGCCCGGTACGCGTCGCCGGTGACGGGCATCTCCCACGTGCCGTACCCCGCCGCCGGGGCCGGGGCCGGGCCGGGTCCCTGGAGGTACGCCCCATAGGGCCCGTACATCTCAGGCGTCCCGTACCCGTACGTCCCACGAGTCCCGTACGTCTCGTACTGCGGATTGCTCACACCGACACGCTCCAGAGGGCCGAAAAGGGGTCCAAAAGGCCCCCAGAACCTAGCGGAGCACCCGTCACTCTCCAAAACGACACAACTACCGACAGCGAGGAGAGGTCACGCGGCGGTCAGTAGGCGAAGGCGCGGGCCGTGTTGGCGCCCAGGGCCGCCGCCAGGGTGTCCTCGTCGATGCCGCGCACGGCGGCCATCGCCCGCACCGTCACCGGAACCAGGTAGGGCGCGTTGGGCCGTCCGCGGTACGGCGCCGGGGTGAGGAACGGGGCGTCCGTCTCCACCAGGACCAGCTCGAGCGGGGCCACGGCGAGCGCGTCACGCAGATTCTGGGCGTTCTTGAAGGTGACGTTCCCGGCGAAGGACATGAAGTAGCCCTCGCGGGCGCACACGTCGGCCATCGCGGCGTCGCCCGAGTAGCAGTGGAAGACGGTGCGCTCGGGGGCGCCCTCCTCCTTGAGGACGCGCAGCACGTCGGCGTGCGCGTCACGGTCGTGGATGACCAGGGTCTTGCCGTGCCGCTTGGCGATCTCGATATGGGCGCGGAAGGACCGCTCCTGGGCCGCCTTGCCCTCGGGGCCGGTGCGGAAGTAGTCGAGCCCCGTCTCGCCGACGCCCTTCACCTGCGGCAGCCCGGCCAGCCGGTCGATCTCGGCGAGCGCTTCGTCCAGGGCGGCGTCGCCGCCCGCCTCCCGGGCGCCCTGCCGGGACCACCCCTCGGGGTCGCCGTGCACGATGCGCGGGGCCTCGTTGGGGTGCAGGGCGACGGTCGCGTGCACACCGTCGTACGCGGCGGCGGTCTCCGCGGCCCACTGGGAGCCCTTGATGTCGCAGCCGACCTGGACGACCGTCGTCACCCCCACCGACGCGGCCCTGGCAAGGCCCTCCTCGACCGTGCCTGACTGCATGTCGAGATGGGTGTGGGAGTCGGCGACCGGCACCCGGAGAGGTTCCGGGAGCGGCGGCGCCGCGTTCTTGTCGGCGTTCGAAGGCATGCCCCGATCCTACGAAAGGGGCATGCCACCGCGGCCGGCCCGCCCCGGGCCGGTCAGCTCGCCTTGCGCTGGAACGGATGGAGGAGATCGGACAGGTGCCAGTGGTGCGCCGGCTCCGTTTCCGGCTCGGCCGTCCGCGCCGCCGGCACCTCCGGTACCTCGACCGGTCCGGCCGGGGGCGTGCGGTGCCGGTTCCCGTGCGCCGCGCCGAGCACCGACGAGACCTGTCCCGCCCGCATGATCCGCACCACGCGGCCGTCGCAGTTCTGGCACACGGGCCGGCTCAGCGGCGACGGGACGACCCGTCCGTTCGCCACATACATGACGAACTCGGCGCCGTCGGCGTCGGTGTGGTGCTCTATCTCGTACGACTGCTCCCAGCCGTGCCCGCAGCGCATGCAGGCGAAGGAATACGACTCGTGAACGACGGCTGTCGCCGCCCCGCGGAGGCCGGTCTCCCCTGCGATCTCGCTCATGCCAGCCACTCCTCTTGTCCGCCGGACCCTCCAGTCCAGTGGACGCCCCCACCACCCCCAATGCACCACCACCTGCCGAGTATTGGACCCGATTTGGCAGTCCTTTGCCCCACCCCCCGACACCCAGCCCCTCCCTTTACACCCCCATGGGGCGCAAACCGCCCCGCCAGGGGCGCGGGGAACGGCGCGCCCAGCCCAACACCACCCGCACCCCACAACACACCCCAACCCCAACGGCGCCCGACAGGGGCGCGGGGAACTGCGCAAACACCCCCCACAACCCGCACCCGACAACACACCCCAACCGATTCGGCGCCCGACAGGGGCGCGGGGAACTGCGCAACCAGCCCAACACCACCCGCACCCCGCAACGCACCCCCACCCAAACGGCGCGCCCCGAGAACCCGCCCTACCCAGCGGAGCGCTTCGCGGAGACGACCGCGTCGAACACCACCCGCTTAGCCACCCCCGCCTCGACCGCCACCGCGGCAATCGCCTCCTTGCGCCGCTCCCCCGCCTCCTCGCGGACCCGGACCCGCCGCACGAGTTCACCGGCGTCCAGGTCCTCGGGTCCGGGCTCGGGGGCGCCCTGGACGACGACGGTGATCTCGCCCCGTACCCCGTCCGCCGCCCACCGGGCCAGCTCGGCGAGCGGGCCGCGGCGCACCTCCTCGTACGTCTTGGTCAGCTCCCGGCAGACCGCGGCCCGCCGCTGCCCGCCGAACACCTCGGCCATCGCGGCGAGCGTGTCGTCCAGGCGGTGCGGCGCCTCGAAGTACACGAGCGTGCGCCGCTCCCCGGCGACCTCCCGCAGCCGGGACAGCCGTTCGCCCGCCTTGCGCGGCAGGAAACCCTCGAAGCAGAACCGGTCGACGGGCAGCCCGGACAGCGCGAGTGCGGTGAGCACGGCGGACGGGCCGGGGACCGCGGTGACCCGGATGTCCTGCTCGACGGCGGCGGCGACCAGCCGGTACCCGGGGTCGGAGACCGACGGCATCCCGGCGTCCGTCACCAGCAGCACCCGGGCGCCACCCGAGAGTTCGGCGATCAGCTCGGGCGTCCTGGCCGCCTCGTTGCCCTCGAAGTAGGAGACCACGCGTCCCTTCGTGGTGACACCGAGCGCCTGCGTCAGCCGGCGCAGCCGCCGGGTGTCCTCGGCGGCCACGACGTCCGCGGCCGCCAGCTCCGCCGCGAGCCGCGGCGGCGCGTCCGCGACGTCGCCGATGGGAGTGCCCGCCAAGACAAGGGTTCCAGTCACGCCCCCATCCTTTCAGGGGCGCACGCATGGGGGCGCATCCGGACCCGTAGCGCCCATGCGCGGGACTCACACAGAAGGGTTCCCTACGATGGCGCGGTGACCAGTACCGCGTCCTCCACGGACACCCGGCAGGACCAGGCCCCGCACGACCAGCGGCCGTCGTGGCTCCAGCGGCTGCGCCGCTTCGGCTATCCGGCGGGCCCGGCCACGGCCGGCGGCGGCCCCGGCGACGTACGCGACCGCCTGGTGCCGCCGTACACCGAGCCCAGCCCGCGCCTCTGGCTCGTCCTGGGCGTGCCGCCGACCCTGGCCGGGCGGATCACCCGCTGGTCGGGCTGGCTGGGCCCGCTGCTGGTGACGCTGGTGGCGGGCGTGATGCGGTTCTGGAACCTGGGCAGCCCGAAGGCGGTGATATTCGACGAGACGTACTACGCGAAGGACGCCTGGGCGCTCGTCCACCGCGGCTTCGAGGTCAACTGGGACAAGAACGCCAACGACCTGGTCCTGCAGTCGGGCGGGCATCTGACCGTCCCCACGGACGCGGCGTACGTGGTGCACCCGCCGGTGGGCAAGTACGTCATCGGTCTCGGCGAGCTGATCTTCGGGTTCGACCCGTTCGGCTGGCGGTTCATGACGGCCCTGCTGGGCACGCTCAGCGTGCTGCTGCTGTGCCGCATCGGCCGGCGGATCTTCCGCTCGACCTTCCTCGGCTGTCTGGCGGGCGCGCTGATGGCGGTGGACGGCCTGCACTTCGTGATGAGCCGCACCTCGCTGCTCGACGGTGTGCTGATGTTCTTCGTGCTCGCGGCCTTCGGCTGTCTCGTCGTGGACCGGGACCGGTCGCGGGCGCGGCTCGCCGCCGCGCTGCCCGCCGACGCCGACGGCCGGGTCCGCCCGGACGCGCACACCGCCGACACGCTCCGCCTGGGCCTGCGCCCCTGGCGCTGGGCGGCGGGCCTGATGCTCGGGCTGGCCTTCGGCACCAAGTGGAACGGGCTGTACATCCTCGCCGCGTTCTGTGTGCTGGCGCTGCTGTGGGACGTCGGCGCCCGCAAGGTGGCCGGGGCGCGGCATCCCTATCTGGCGGTGCTCAAGTACGACACGGGCCTGACGTTCCTGGCCACGGTGCCGGTGGCGATCGCCGTGTACCTGGCCTCGTGGATCGGCTGGATCCTGTCCCCGGCCGACGGCTCGGGCGGCTACTTCCGCAACTGGGCCGCGACCGACGGCAAGGGCGGCCACTGGACGTTCCTGCCGGACTGGCTGCGCAGCCTGTGGCACTACGAGCACGAGGTGTACGAGTTCCACGTCGGCCTGTCCTCGCCGCACACCTACCAGTCCAACCCCTGGAGCTGGCTGGTGCTGGGCCGCCCGGTCTCGTACTTCTACGAGTCCCCCTCGCCCGGCGCGGACGGCTGCCCGGCCGACGCGGGCCAGAAGTGCGCCCGTGAGGTCCTGGCGCTCGGTACGCCGCTGCTGTGGTGGGCGGCCTGCTTCGCGATCCTGTACGTCCTGTGGCGCTGGCTGTTCCGCCGCGACTGGCGCGCGGGCGCCATCGCCTGCGGCATCGCCGCCGGCTATCTGCCCTGGTTCATGTACCAGGAGCGCACGATCTTCTTCTTCTACGCCATCGTGTTCGTGCCGTTCCTGTGCCTGGCGGTGGCGATGCTGGTCGGCGCGATCGTCGGCCCGCCGGGCTCCACCGACACCCGCCGGGTGATCGGCGCCTCGGGCGCGGGCGTCCTGGTCCTCCTGATCGCCTGGAACTTCATCTATTTCTGGCCCCTGTACACGGGCACGGCGATCCCCATCGACCACTGGAGATCGAGGATGTGGCTGGACACGTGGGTCTAGCCGTACGCGGAGGGTGACGGCCGGTCTCCGTTCGGACACCATCCGACAACATCCCTCACCTTCGCACCACGCGCCCGCCTACAGTTCGGGGGACGGCCGTGGGGGCACGGGGAGGGGATCGGCAGTATGCGCAGGGGGGCCAAGGCCGCCATCGTGGGCGGTGCGTTCGTCGTGCTCGCGGCGGGGGCCGGGTACGGCATGTACAACTTCGTGTCCGCCGTGCAGGACGGCGGGGGCACGGGCGGCGCTCCCGCGGCCGTGCGGACCGGGCCGCCCACCGGCGCCGAAGTGCGGGAGACCACGCGGAAGTTCTTCGCCGCCTGGGAGAAGGGCGAGGCGGCGACGGCGGCCTCGTACACGGACAACTCGGCCGCCGCCGAGCCGCTGCTGACGGCGTACGCGCAGGACGCGCACATCACGCGCGTGCGGATCACGCCCGGCACGGCGAGAGGCGCCACCGTGCCCTTCACGGTCAAGGCGACGGTGTCGTACGACGGCACGTCCGAACCGCTCTCCTACAAGAGCAAGGTGACGATCGTGCGCGGCCTGACCACGCACCGCGCGCTGGTCGACTGGCGGCCCTCCGTCGTGCACCCCCGGCTGCGGCCCGGCGACACCCTGGTGACCGGGGAGTCCGCGAGCCCGCCGGTCGAGGCGGTGGACCGCAACGGAAAGGTGCTCACGAAGGACGCCTATCCGTCGCTCGGCCCCATCCTGGACGAACTGCGCGACAAGTACGGCGCGAAGGCCGGCGGCAGACCCGGGGTGGAGCTGGCGGTGCGGCACGAGGCGGACGGCGCCGCCGACACCCCGCTGCTCACCCTCGCCGAGGGCCGGGCGGGCCGGCTGCGGACGACGCTGAGCGCGAGCGCGCAGGCCGCGGCCGAGACGGCGGTGCGCATGTACCCGGAGTCCTCGGTGGTGGCGGTGCGGCCGAGCACCGGCGAGGTGCTGGCGGTCGCCAACCACCGCGAGGACGGCTTCAACGCGGCCTTCCTCGGCAAGCTGGCCCCCGGCTCCACCATGAAGATCCTCAGCGCGGCCACGCTCATCGACAACGGGATCACCACGGCCGACGGCCCCGCGCCCTGCACCCCGGACGCGATGTGGGAGGGCCAGACCTTCCACAACCTGGACGGCCTGGCCCCGAACCAGAGCGCGACGCTCTCCGAGAGCTTCGCCCGCTCCTGCAACACGGCGTTCATCAAGTACACCGACGATCTGAAGACCGACTCGCTCACCCGGGAGGCCGAGGACCGCTTCGGCCTCGGCCGGGACGACTGGCAGACCGGTGTCCCGTCCTTCGACGGCTCGGTGCCGGCCACCGGCGGCCCGGACATGGCGGCCGCCCTCATCGGACAGGGCCAGGTCCAGATGAGTCCGCTGAACATGGCGTCGGTGACGGCGACCGCGATGACGGGCACCTTCCGGCAGCCGGTGATCGTGCCGCTCGGCCTCGACGGCCGGGCACCGGCCCGCGCGCGGGGGCTGCCCGCGGGCACGGTGCAGCAGTTGCGCGCGATGATGCACCGCACCGCGACCAGCGGCACCGCCGCCGGTGTGATGGCCGGCCTCGGCGGCGACATCGGCGCGAAGACCGGGTCCGCGGAGGTCGACGGACAGAGCAGGTCCAACAGCTGGTTCACCGGGTACCGGGGCGACGTCGCGGCAGCGGCGATAGCCCAGGACGCCGGCCACGGCGTCGACGCGGCCGGACCGATCGTCGCAGCCGTGCTACGGACAGGTGGCTGAAGTCACCCGTACAGGACGGGACTCTAGGGTGGTGGCCGTCGTTGAGGAGCATGGGGGCAACGAGGGTGACGGGGACCCTGGGGAAATCGCGGAGGAACTGAGGCAGTGGGCAAGAGAAGGCGCGTCGCCGAGCGACGGAAGACCGGACCCGCCGTGCTCGGCGGGATGTGCGCCGCCGTCGTCATCGGCGCCGGGGTCGCCGTCTACACGCTCTACGACGGCGGCGCGGCGGCCGAGGACCGGACGCAGTCGACGTCGGCGACGGCGGACGGCAAGGCGGTGAAGACCGGCCCGCTCACCGCGGCCGAGGTGCGGACCGCCGCCACGGCCTTCCTGACGGCGTGGCAGCGCGGCGATGTCGCGCGGGCCGCAGCCGCCACGGACGACACGAGCGCCGCCACCGCGCTGCTCACCGGCTACACCAAGGACGCCCACCTCAAGGACGTCCGGGTCACCCCCGGCACCGGCACCGGCGCCGAGGTCCCGTTCTCCGTGCGGGCCACCGTGTCCTACAAGGGCGTGAGCAAGCCGCTGGCGTACGACAGCGCGCTCACGGTGGTGCGCGCCGCCTCCGACGGCGAGCCGGTGGTCGGCTGGCACGCCGCCGTGCTGCACCCCGATCTGAAGGACGGCGACACTCTGGTCACCGGCGAGTCCGGCACACCGCCGGTGACGGCGCTGGACCGCGACGGCGGAAAGCTGACCACGGCGGCCTACCCGTCCCTCGGCACGGTGCTGGACGGGCTGCGCGAGAAGTACGGCAAGCTGGCCGGCGGCAAGGCCGGCGTCGAACTGCGCGTGGTCCGCGGCAAGGAGTCGAAGAAGGCGAAGCTGTCCGACAAGACCCTGCTGGAGCTGAGCAAGGGCACTCCGGGCACGGTACGGACGACGCTGAGCGCGAGCCTGCAGGCCGCGGCCGAGCGGCAGGTCGCCGCGTCGCAGCGCGCCTCGGTCGTGGTGCTGCGGCCCTCGACCGGTGAAGTCCTCGCGGTGGCCAACACCAGCCGCGGCTTCAACACGGCCCTGCAGGGCTCGCTGGCCCCCGGCTCCACGATGAAGGTCATCACGTCGTCGCTGCTCATCGAGAAGGGCCTGGCCGCCGCGGACGAGTCCCACCCCTGCCCCAAGACGTTCACGTACGGCGGCTGGAAGTTCCACAACGACGACGACTTCCAGATCAAGGGCGGCACGTTCAAGGCGAGCTTCGCGCGCTCCTGCAACACGGCCTTCATCAGCCAGGCGGGCAAGCTGGCCGACGACGACCTGACGAAGCAGGCCCAGCAGGTGTTCGGCCTGTCCATGAACGACTGGGCGATCGGCGTGCCCACCTTCGACGGCTCGGTGCCGGTGCAGTCGGCGGCGCAGATGGCGGCCTCGCTGATCGGCCAGGGCGGGGTGCGCATGAACCCGCTCAACATGGCGTCCGTGGCCGCGACGGTGAAGGCAGGCGTCTTCCGCCAGCCGTACCTGGTCTCCCCGTCGGTCGACCACCGCAAGCTGGCCACCGCGTCCCGCACGATGTCCGCGGGCACCCTCTCCCAGCTGCGCGAGCTGATGCAGTACACGGCGGCGTACGGCACGGCGGCGCAGGCGATGTCCGGTCTCGGCCCCGACTACGGCGCGAAGACGGGGTCGGCGGAGGTCGACGGGCAGAAGAAGCCGAACGGCTGGTTCACGGCGTACCGCGGTGACCTGGCCGCCGCGGGCGTGGTCCAGGCCGGCGGGCACGGCGGCGACACCGCGGGGCCGATCGTGGCGGCGCTGCTGCGGGCGGGCGGCTGAGGCGGCGTCGGGGCCGGGATCGCCGTGCTCAGATGCTCTGTGCTCTGTGCGGCATCGGTTCGGCGGCCATGTAGGTGCGCCGCAGGAACCGGAGCAGGGCCTTCGACTCGAACTGCACCACGGAGACCCCGTGCGCGGAGTGGAACTCCACGACGGCCTGGACCCGGCCGCAGGGCCACACCCGGACGTCTCCGCTCTCGGCGGGCGCCCGCAGGCCCTGTTCGAGCAGCGCGCGTGCGAACGTCCACTCATGGGGTCCGGGCAGCGGATCGGGCAGTCCGACACGCACCGACCTCGGGTCCGCCTCGGGGTCGTAGCGCAGGATGACGGGGACGGCGGGGGCGTCCTCGCGGAGGTCCTCGTCCGTGACGATGTGGGCTCGTGCGTACTGTTCGACTACGGACATCAGACAGCCCCTAACGCCGCGTTACCGAGATGAATCCTCTGTATTCGCGTGTACCCACCTCCATCCCAATGTCGCATATTTCCAAGAATGCGCTCATTGGGAGCCGGACGATCTCACCTGTGCAACAAACGACAACCTCGCTCTTGCAAGGCATTCGCAACAAGCGCCTAGAATCGACGGGTGCATGTACCTGACGGATTCATCGACGCGCCCACCTCCGCCGTCACCGGCGTGGTCGCCGCCGGCGCCATCGCCGTGAGCCTGCGCGGCGCGCGACGGGAACTGGACGAGAAGACCGCGCCGCTGGCCGGTCTCGTGGCCGCGTTCATCTTCGCGGTGCAGATGCTCAACTTCCCGGTGGCCGCAGGGACCAGCGGCCATCTGCTCGGCGGTGCGCTCGCCGCGATACTCGTCGGCCCCTACACAGGAGTGCTCTGCGTGTCCGTCGTCCTGCTCATGCAGGGCATCCTGTTCGCCGACGGCGGCCTGACCGCGCTCGGCGTGAACATCACCGACATGGCGATCGTGACCACCGTGGTGGCGTACGCCGTCTTCCGCGGCCTGCTCGCGGTGCTGCCGGGCGGGCGGCGCTCGGTCACCGTCGCCTCCTTCGTCGCCGCGCTGGTGTCGGTGCCGGCCGCCGCCTTCGCCTTCACCCTGATCTACGCGATCGGCGGCACCACCGACGTGGCCCTCGGCAAGGTCGCCACCGCGATGATCGGCGTCCATGTGCTGATCGGGATCGGCGAGGCCGTGATCACCGCGCTCACGGTCGGCGCCGTCATCGCCGTACGGCCGGACCTGGTGCACGGGGCCCGGGGCCTGCGGCGGGAGCTGAAGCTGCGGGTGAACGGCGAACTGGTCGACGCCCCGGCCGCCCCGGTCCCGGCCGCCGCCCGGACCTCACGCCGCACCCTGTGGATCACCGGTCTCGTCACCTCGCTCGTGCTCGCCGGGTTCGTCAGCTTCTACGCCTCGGCCAACCCCGACGGCCTGGAGAAGGTCGCCCACGACCACGGCATCGACAAGAGGACCGAGGAGCACGCGTCGGCCGACTCACCGCTCGCCGACTACGGCGTCAAGGACATCTCCGACGCCCGGCTCTCCGGCGGCCTCGCCGGTGTGATCGGCGTCGGCGTCACCGTCGTCGCGGGCAGCGCGGTCTTCTGGGCGGTGCGCAGGCGCCGCACCCGGGACGTCTCCCCCGCGGGCACGGACGTCTGACATGGGGGCCGGGCACGCACATCGGCTGTACCGGCACGGGCACTCGCCCGTGCACGCACTGCCGCCGCATACCAAGCTCGCCGCCGCCTTCGCCTTCGTGGTGGTCGTGGTCTCCACCCCGCGCGAGGCCGTGTGGGCGTTCGGGCTGTACGCCGTGCTGCTCGCGACGGTGGCCCACCGCGCCCGGATCCCGGCCGGTTTCCTGCTCAAACGCCTGCTGATCGAGGTGCCGTTCGTCGCGTTCGCGGTGCTCATGCCGTTCGTGGCGGAGGGCGAGCGGGTGGATGTCCTCGGCCTGTCGCTGAGCGTGCACGGCCTGTGGGGCGCCTGGAACGTGCTCGCCAAGGGCACGCTGGGCGTCGCCGCCTCGGTGCTGCTGGCCGCCACCACCGAACTGCGCGAACTGCTGCTCGGGCTGCAACGGCTGAAGCTGCCGCCCCTGCTGGTCCAGATCGCGTCGTTCATGATCCGTTACGGCGACGTCATCACCGACGAGATGCGCCGCATGCGGATCGCCCGCGCATCACGCGGCTTCGAGGCTCGGGGCGTGCGCCACTGGGGCGTGCTCGCCAAGTCCGCCGGGGCGCTGTTCATCCGCTCCTACGAACGCGGCGAACGCGTCCACCTGGCCATGGTGAGCCGCGGGTACACCGGCTCGATGCCGGTCATCGACGAGGTGACGGCGTCCCGGGCCCAGTGGTCGTACGCCCTCACCCTCCCGTTCGCCGCGCTCGTCGTCTGTCTGCTGGGATGGACCCTGTGACCACTGACTCGATCCCCGCGTCCCTGGAGGTCTCCGGCCTCGCCTTCGCCTACCCCGACGGCCACCAGGCCCTGTTCGGCGTGGACTTCCGCATCGGCCGCGGCGAACGGGTCGCGCTGCTCGGCCCGAACGGCGCCGGCAAGACCACCCTCGTCCTGCACCTCAACGGCATCCTGAGCGGCGGGGCCGGGACGGTGACCGTGGCCGGACTGCCGGTCGGCAACAAGCACATGGCCGAGATCCGGCAGAAGGTCGGCATCGTCTTCCAGGACCCCGACGACCAGCTGTTCATGCCGACCGTGCGGGAGGACGTGGCGTTCGGGCCCGCGGCGGCAGGGCTGAAGGGCACAGCACTCCAGGAGCGGGTGCGCACGGCCCTGGAACGGGTGGGCATGCAGGACTTCGCCGACCGGCCCCCGCACCATCTCTCCTTCGGCCAGCGGCGCCGGGTCGCCGTCGCCACCGTGCTGGCGATGGAGCCGGAGATCCTGGTCCTCGACGAGCCCTCCTCCAACCTCGACCCGGCATCCCGCCGGGAACTCGCCGACATCCTGCGCGCGCTGGACGTCACCGTCCTGATGGTCACCCACGACCTGCCGTACGCGCTGGAGCTGTGCCCGCGCGCCCTGATCCTGAGCGACGGCGTGATCGCCGCGGACGGTCCGACCGGCGACCTGCTCTCCGACGACGCGCTGATGCGCGCCCACCGCCTCGAACTGCCCTTCGGCTTCGACCCCCGATCGGTGACGACCGCCGGGCGGTGACCCCTGGAATCGCAGGCCGACCGCGCGTGTTGCACCGGCAGTCGAAGGTGAGCCGAAGGGACGTGCGGGCGTGGACGTGAACGGCACAGTGGCCGAGGGCTTCGAGCCGGTCAGGGAGGCGTTCCTGCGCAACTTCGCGCACCTGGGCGAGCGGGGCGCGGCGGTCGCCGTGTACCGGGACGGGCACCGGGTCGTCGACCTGTGGGGCGGCACCAAGGACGTGAACGAGACGGCCGGGCTGTCCGGGAACGCCCGGCCCGAGCCCTGGGAACGCGACACCGCGCAGATCGTGCGCTCGGCCACGAAGGGCGTCGCCGCGGCCGTCCTGCTCCTGCTGCACCAGCGCGGTGAGCTGGACCTGGAGGTGCCGGTGGGCGCGTACTGGCCGGAGTTCAAGACCGCGGGCAAGGAGCGCACGCTGGTGTGGCACCTGCTCGCGCACCGCGCCGGCGTGCCCGTGCTGGACCGCCCGCTCACCCCCGCGCAGGCGGCCGATCCGGAGCTGGGCGCGGCGGCCGTCGCGGCCCAGGCGCCCGTGTGGGAACCGGGCACGGACCACGGCTACCACGCGCAGACCTACAGCTGGCTGACCGGAGAGCTGGCACGGCGCATCACCGGCCGGCCCGTCGGCGCCTGGCTCGCCGACGAGATCGCCGGGCCGATCGGCGCGGACCTGTGGCTCGGGCTGCCGGACGCGCAGGCCGCGCGCGTCGGCCTGGTCGGGCCCGTCGAGGCACCCGAAGCGGCCGGCGGGCTGCGGACCCGGCCCAAGCGGTCCGTCGCCGAGGCGTACGCCGACCCCGGCTCCCTGACCCGACGCGCCTTCGCCGCGATCACCCCGCTGCCCGACGAGAACGACCCCGGCTACCGCGCCGCCGCCCTGCCCGGCTCCAACGGCATCGCCACCGCGGACGGGCTGGCCCGGTTCTACGCGGCGCTGATCGGCGAGGTGGACGGCGGCCGGCGGCTGTTCACCCCGCGCACCATGGAACTGGCCCGCGGCGAACGGTCCGCCGGGCCGGACCGCGTACTGGTCGTGGGCACTCGCTTCGGGCTCGGCTACATGCTGCACGGCGCGGCGTCGCCGCTGCTGTCCACCGGCTCCTTCGGGCACCCCGGCCGCGGTGGCGCCCTCGGCTTCGCCGACCCGGAGTCGGGGATCGCCTTCGGCTATGTGACGAACGGCTTCCGGCAGACCGTGACCGCGGATCCGCGGGCGCAATCCCTGGTACGGGCCCTGCGTGCGGCTCTCGCCGGGGAGTCGACGTACTTCGGTGGGCGCAGCTAGCTTGTTCGTCTGCGGCGCCGTCGTGGCTGGTCGCGCCCACGCGGCGGAGCCGCATATCAACACAGCCCCGCGCCCCCTGCGGGGCCGCACCGCCGACCTTCGTCTGCGGCGCCGTCGTGGCTGAGCGCGCAGTTCCCCGCGCCCCTTACGGGGCCGCACCTGCCGGCCCTCGACTGCGGCGCCGTCGTGGCTGGGCGCGCCCACGCGGCGGAGCCGCATATTTCAACACAGCCCCGCGCCCCTTCGGGGCGCTGTCGGCTCGCCCGGATTGCAGGTTCCTGCGGGGCGCAGTGTTCAGACGTTGATGGGGTGGGAGGTGCGGCCGGAGGCTGCGTCTATTTCGTTGTGGGCCTTGGTCAGTAGTTGCATCGCCAGCTCGTTGAGGGCGCGGGCGCCCGCTATTTCCTCGCCGACCCGCGGCTGATTGCTGTCGGTGCGGTGCCGGCTCGCCTGGCCGTGCGCCCGCACCTCCGTGCCGTCGGGCAGGCGTAGCAGGGCCGCCGCCCGCGTGTGCTGTTCGTCCTCCTCGAACTCCATCTCGACGTGCCATCCCACTGTGCTGTGCGTCATGAGGACCACCTCCGGAACCACTGATTCCAGGGTGCGCCCAGCCCGCCGCCACGTCACGCCGGACCGCGTCAGGACTCCGGCTCGCCGTCGAAGCTCGCGAAGTACGCGGCGGCCATGTCCTCGTCGCCGTGCCCCTGCGCGGCGGCCCGGGCGAGGCGTTCCGCGGTGGCGGCGGCGACGTCCAGGCGTACGTGACCGCGCTCTGCCGCCCGCACGATCAGCCGCGCGTCCTTCTCGGCGGTGGTCACCGCGAACTGCGCAGGCGTCAGCTGCCCGTCGAGGATCATCCCCGCCTTGGCCCGCAGGTACCCCATGTCGAGCGGTCCCTCGGCGATCAGGTCGAAGAAGCTGTGCGGGTCGACGCCGAGCGCCTGCGCGAGGGCGACGACCTCCCCGCCGGCCGCGGTGACCGCGAGGACCCAGCTGTTGGTGACGAGCTTGAGCCGGGTCGCGCCGGCCTCGGCCCCGTCGTCGCCGGTCCACAGGGTCCGCACGCCGATCGCGTCGAAGACGGGCGCGACCGTCGCGCGGTGCTCCTCGGGTCCTGCGGCCAGCACGGTGAGCTGTCCGGACTCGGCTGGCTGCCGGGTGCCGAGGACCGGGGCGTCGTAGAAGACGAGGCCGTGTTCGCGGGCGAACGCGGCGAGTTCGGCGACGGAGTCGAGGCCGGCCGTGGTCGACTGCGCCCAGACGGCGCCGGTGCGCAGCGCGGGTGCCGCCTCGCGCATGGCCTCCAGGACCGTGTCGCCGTCGTACAGCATGGTCAGCACGATGTCGGCCCCGTGCACCGCCTCGGCCGGGTCGGCGGCGATGTGCACCCCCTCGGAGGCCAGCGGCTGGGCCTTGTCCCGGGTGCGGTTCCAGGCGCGGACGGCGTGTCCGGCGCGGGCGATGTTGCGGGCCATCGCGGCGCCCATGATGCCCGTGCCCAGGACGCTCACGGTGAGCTTGTCGGTCATGCGTGCTCCTGTTCTGGAATGTCCTGCTCGCGGATTCCCGCTCCGGTGCGACCCACACGGGAGTCGATTGATTGTCGATCGATAGCGATCGACAATCGACATATGCATCGTGTGTTCATAGCCGCCCTCCGGGCCGGTATCGCCGCGGCGATCTTAGGCGGCCTCTTCGCCCAGATCGTGGTCATCCCCACGACGGCGGCCGACGAGGTCGACCGGTTCCCGCCGTACGCCCCGTTCGCCGCCCCCTATGTGACGGTGGCGATCGCCGGCGTCGCCTGTGTGCAGGTCGCGCTGGTCGCCGTGTGGCGGCTGCTCGCCATGGTCCGGCGCGGTGCGATCTTCACCCCGCTGGCCTTCCGTTGGGTCGACACCGTCATCGGTGCCTCACTCGTGGCGACGCTGCTGGCGGCCGGGGTCACCGGGCATCTGGCGCTGGCCTCCATCCCCTCACCGGACGACGGCATGGAGCTGATCGGCGCGCTGGGCGCCGCCACGGCGTGCGTCGGGGTCGGGACGGCGTTCGCCATGCTCGTCGTGATCATGCGGAGCCTGCTGCGCAAGGCGACGGACCTGCAGACCGAGATCGCCGAGGTGATCTGATGGCCATCATCGTGGACCTCGATGTGCAGCTGGCCAGGCGCAAGCTGTCGGTGGGCGAGTTCGCCGCCGCCGTCGGGATCACCCCCGCCAACATCGCCGTACTGAAGAACGGACGCGCGAAGGCGGTGCGGTTCACGACGCTCGACGCGATCTGCCGCACCCTCGGCTGCCAGCCCGGCGACGTGCTGCGCTGGGTGCCCGACGAGCAGCCGGACTGACGCTCGCCGCGCCCGCGGGCCCGCGCCGCCGCGGCGGTCAGGAGGTGCGCTCGCGTACGTCCACCAGGGTGCCGCCGGCATGGGCGATCAGCGTCTTCGGGTCCATCGGGAACACGGTGTGCGGGGTGCCGGCGGCGGCCCACACGAGGTCGTGGCCGAGCAGCGAGCGATCGGCGAGCACCCGGGTCCGGGTCCGGTGCCCGAAGGGCGGCACGCCGCCGATGGCGTACCCGGTGGCCTCCCGCACGACCTCGGCCTTGGCCCGGGTGACGGATTCGGCGTCCAGTTCCGCCCGGACCCGCTCGACGTCCACCCGGGACGCCCCGTCCATGAGGACGAGCACGGGCACCCCGTCCACAGCGAAGATCAGCGACTTGCAGATCTGGCTCAGCTCGCAGCCGATCGCGGCGGCGGCCTCGGCGGCGGTGCGGGTCGCGTCCGGGAAGCGCCGGATGCGCGTGTGCAGGTCGTCGAGCCCCAGCTCGTCCAGGGCGGCGGCGAACCGGGGGTGGGCTCCGGAGCCCTCGGCGTCCGGGGTGGCTGTCGGCGTCGTCGGTGGCATGGGTGCACCGTAGCGGGACGGGCGGGCGGCGGGCGAACGGGTTCGGTCGCGTCGCGGGACGGGCGGGCGAACGGGTTCGGTCGCGTCGCCCGGGACACAGAAGGCCGGTGAGGGCAGCCCCGTCCCCACGGTCCCTCACCGGCCGGTTCCTGTGTCAGGCGGTGCGCGTCAGGCGCGTACCAGCTCCCGGTCCTCGTCCCGGGGCCGGTCGTCGTCCCGGGCGCGCAGGCCCTCGCCCTCGACGTCCACGTTGGGCAGCAGGCGGTCCAGCCAGCCGGGCAGCCACCAGGCCCGCTTGCCGAGCAGGGCGAGCACCGCGGGCACGATCGCCATGCGCACGATGAAGGCGTCGAAGAGCACGGCGACCGCGAGACCGAAGCCGATCATCTTCACCATCGACTCGCTGGAGCCGATGAAGCCGGCGAAGACCGCGATCATGATGACGGCCGCGGCCGTGACGACCCGGGCACCGTACCGGAAGCCGGTCACCACGGCCTGGCTCGGCTTCTCCCCGTGGACGTACGCCTCCCGCATCCGGGTCACCAGGAACACCTCGTAGTCCATGGCGAGGCCGAAGACCACACCGACCATGAAGATCGGCATCATCGACATGACCGGACCGGTCTCCTCGACGCCCATCAGGCCGGCCAGCCAGCCCCACTGGAAGACGGCGACGACCGCGCCCAGGGCGGCCAGCACGCTCAGCAGGAAGCCGAGGGCCGCCTTCAGCGGCACGAGGACGGAGCGGAAGACCACGATCAGCAGCAGGAACGCGAGGCCGACGACGAGGGTCAGATAGGGCAGCAGCGCGTCGTTCAGCTTCTGCGAGACGTCAATGTTCATCGCCGTCGAGCCGGTGACCAGCACCGTGGCGTCGGTGCTCCGGGCGATGTCGGCGCCGGTGTCCCGGATCGCGTGCACCAGGTCCTCGGTGCTGGTCGAGGACGGCTTGGAGTCCGGGATCACGGTGATGGTCGCGGTGTCACCGGCCTCGTTGGGCGCGGCCGGAGCCACCGTGACGACGTTCTCAAGGCCCTTGATCCGGTCCTCGACCTCGGTGAACGCGGCCTTCGGGCGGTCGCTGTCGCGGGCGTCGACGACGACCATCAGCGGGCCGTTGAAGCCGGGCCCGAAGCCCTCGGAGAGCAGGTCGTAGGCGCGGCGCTGGGTGGTGGACGTCGGCTGGGAGCCGTCGTCGGGCAGGCCCAGTTCCAGGGAGCCGGCCGGGACGGCCGCGGCGCCGAGGCCGACGATGCCCAACAGCAGGACGGCGACCGGGCGGCGCACGACGAAGCTCGCCCAGCGGGTGCCCAGGTTCGGCCGGCCGGCCTGGTGCGACTGCTCGGCCTTGCGCCGGCCGCCGAACAGCCTGCTCTTCTCGCCGGCCGGCTTGACCCTGCGGCCCACGTAGCCGAGCAGCGCCGGGATCATGGTGAGGGCGATCAGGACGGCGACGGCGACGGTGCCGGCGGCCGCGATGCCCATCTTCGTCAGCATCGGGATGTTGACGACGGACAGGCCGACCAGGGCGATCACCACGGTGAGGCCCGCGAAGACCACCGCGGAGCCCGCGGTGCCGACGGCCCGCCCCGCGGCCTCCTCGCGCTCGCGGCCCTCGGCGAGTTCGGCGCGGTAGCGGGAGAGGATGAACAGCGCGTAGTCGATGCCGACGGCGAGGCCGATCATCATCGCCAGGATGGAGGTGGTGGAGCCCAGGTCGAGGACGCTGGCCAGCGCGGTGATGGCGGAGACGCCGATGCCCACGCCGATGAGCGCGGTCAGCAGCGGAAGCCCGGCCGCGAGCAGGGAGCCGAAGGTGATGACGAGGACGACCGCGGCGACCGCGATGCCGATGACCTCGCTGGATCCGGTCTCCGGTGTCGCGCTGAGCGCGTCACCGCCGATCTCGACGGTCAGCCCGGCGTCCCGCGCGTCCTCGGCGGCCTGGTTGAGCGCGTCGCGCGAGGAGTCCTCCAGCTCCATGCCGGAGACCTTGTACTTCACGGACGTGTAGGCGATGGTGCCGTCCTTGCTGACCGCCTTGCCCTTGTACGGGTCGGCGACGGAGGCGACCTCGGAGCCGTCCCCCAGCTCCTTCACCGTCTTCTCGACGGTGGCCTTGTTGTCCTTGTCCGTCATCTTCTCGCCGTTCGGCGCCTTGAAGACGACGCGGGCGGTCGCGCCGTCGGCGCTCATGCCGGGGAAGCGCTGTTCCAGCAGGTCGAAGGCCTTCTGTGCCTCCGTGCCCGGGATGGAGAAGGAGGTGTTGCCGGCCGCGGGCGCGCTGGCCGCGCCGACGCCCGCCAGGGTCAGCAGCGCCACCCAGATCAGGGCGACGAAGTGCCGTCGCCTGAAGGCGAGCCGGCCCAGTTTATAGAGGAACGTGGCCACGAGGGCGTACTCCCGGTCAGTCGTGGGGTGTTCAGGGCAGGGGTGATCGGCCCGTGGGGCAGGGCTGATCGGCCCGACGACGTGAGCGGTGACGTCAGGTGGGGCTGGGGAGGTGCGAGGTGGTCAGTGGGTGGGCACGCCGAGGGCGGGGAGGACCACGGCGTCGACGTACGAGGTGAGGAAGGCCCGGGTCGGTGGCTGGTCGTCGAGCAGCGCTCGGGTGGCGAAGCCGCCGACCATCATGTGCACCAGGAATTCCAGCGCCGGGCAGTCCGGGCGGACCTCGCCGCGGTCGATGGCGCGCTGCAGCACCTGGTGGAACCCGTTCATCTCGGGGTCCACGAGCTGGTTGCGGAACGCCTCGCGCAGGTCCGGGTTGTTGTGCATGGCCATGGCGACGCCACGCATCAGGGCGGAGTTCCGCTCGATCACGCAGTCGTCCTCGGCCGCCATCAGGGCGTGCAGATCGCCCCGCAGCGATCCGGTGTCGATGTCCTCGATGTTGCCCGGCTTGCCGTGCCGGATGGCCTTCACGACCAGGTCGGCCTTGCCGCCCCACTGGCGGTAGAGGGTGGCCTTGCTGGACCGGGTGCGGGCGGCCACGGCGTCCATGGTGAGGGCGTCGTAGCCGACTTCCCGGAGCAGGTCGAGCACGGCCTCGTACAACTCGGCCTCGCGCTCAGGAGTGATCCGACTGCGACGCCCCGGTGCAAGCACCGGCTCCACCGGAGCGACTGACGCCGCGCCTCTGGATGTCCCAGCCATGCCTCTCATCCTCCTGCTCCGAACGACACGGTTTCGTACGAGACGAATGTAGCGCACCTACCATCGAAACGAAACTGTTTCGTACGTGCACTGGGTCACGTCCGTCAGTTCCGCATAAGTTGCCCGCGCGCAGACGGCGGAAAAGCATGGGGAGGTGAGCTATCTGCGCCTGCCGCATCTCAGCGGCGACCTGCTGTGCTTCGTGGCCGAGGACGATCTGTGGCTGGCCCCCCTCGACGCCCCCGGCCACGCCCGGCGGCTCACCGTCGACCGCGCCAAGACCGGCCACCCGCGCTTCTCCCCCGACGGCCGCCGGATCGCCTACACGACCTGGCACAGCCTGGTACCCGAGATCCACCTGGCCGACGTCGACGGCGGACCGGGGCGGCAGCTGACGTACTGGGGCAGCGCCGACACCCGGGTGTGCGGCTGGACGCCGCCCGGCCCGGACGGCGTGTCCGACATCCTCGCCGTCGCCTCCCACGGCCAGCCCTTCTCCTACTTCACCTGGGCCTACAAGGTCTCCACCGACGGCGACCCGGGCCGCACGCTCCCCTGGGGCCCGGTCAGCGACATCCAGGTCGCCGACATCGCCGACGAGCGCAGGACCTTGCTGCTGACCGGCACCCCGCCGCACGAACCGGCCGGCTGGAAGCGGTACCGGGGCGGCGCCATGGGCCGGCTGTGGCTGCACGGACGGCGGCTGCTCGCCGACCTCGGCGGCCATCTGGACTCCCCGATGTTCGTGGCCGGCCGGATCGCCTTCCTCTCCGACCACGAGGGCGTCGGCAACCTCTACTCGTGCGCGTACGACGGCTCCGACCTGCGCCGCCACTCCGACCACGACGCCTTCTACGCCCGGCACGCCGCCAGTGACGGAACGCGGGTGGTGTACCAGTGCGGGGGCGATCTGTGGCTCGTCGACGACCTGTCGCCGCACGCCGTGCCGCGCCGGCTCGACGTGCGGCTGTCCGGCCCGCGGGCCGGCCGCCGCCGCTACCAGGTCCCGGCCGCGCAGCACGTGGACGGCGTCTCGGTCGACGAGACGGGACGGGCCAGCGCCGTCGTCGTGCGCGGCAGCCTGTACTGGCTCACCCACCGCGACGGCCCGGCCCGTACCCTCGCGGACACCCCGGGCGTCCGGGTCCGGCTGCCGGAGATGCTGGGCTCGACCGGGCAGATCGCCTACGTCACGGACGCCGAGGGCGAGGACCGGATCGAGATCGCCCGGCTGCCGAGGGCCAGCGGCGACCAGGCACCCCGCCGGCTGGCACCCCGAGGGCTGGGCCGGGTCCTGGAACTGGCCTCGGACCCCTCGGGCGAACGCCTCGCCGTCGCCGCGCACGACGGCCGGCTGCTCCTCATCGACACCACCGAAGACACGGGCGGCGACGGGGACCTCGGGGGCTCCGGCAACTCGGCTGCGGGTTCGGGGGACTTGGGGGACGCCGGGGGTTCACGGGACGAGGAGGGCTCCGGGGGCGCGGTGCGGACGGGGGGTGGGGGTGGTGGGGTCGTCGAGTTGATCCGGTCCGTCAACGGGCCGGTGAAGGACCTGGCGTTCGCCCCGGACGGGACCTGGCTGACCTGGTCGCACCCGGGGATCGGACGCTCACTGCGGCAGATCAAGATGGCCCGCGTCCCCGGCACCGGACAGGCGGACCGGCTGATCGTCGACGTCACCAACGGCCGCTTCGAGGACGAGAACCCGGTGTTCACCCGCGACGGCCGCTATCTGGCGTTCCTGTCCTGGCGCGGCTTCGACCCGGTGTACGACGTGCACACCGGCGACCTGTCCTTCCCGCTCGGCTGCCGCCCCTACCTGGTGCCCCTGTCGTCCGCCACCCCCTCCCCGTTCGCGCTGAACCCGGAGGGACGCCCGGCGGCCGGCGGCCTGGACCCCACCGAGGACGGACCCGGCGACGGCAACGCGGTGACCGTCGAGGTCGAGGGCCTGGAGAGCCGGGTCACCCCGTTCCCGGTGACCGCCTCCAAGTACTCGGCGCTGCACCCGGTGGCGGGCGGCGGCCTGGTCTGGCTGCGCTGGCCGATCTCGGGCGCGCTGGGCGAGACCTTCGTCAACCCGGCCGACATCAGCGGGCGCCCGACCCTGGAGCACTTCAACATCACCAAGGCGAAGCGGTCCGAACTCGTCGGTCATCTGGACTGGTTCACGGTCAGCGGCGACGGCACCCGGCTGGTCGTGGTCGACGAGGACGAACTGCGCGCCGTACCGTCCACCGAGCCGGGCGACGCCGACACGACGGTCTGGATCGATCTGCGCCGCATCCTGCACGAGGTCGACCCGCCCGCCGAGTGGCGCCAGTCCTTCGAGGAGGCGGGCCGGCTCATCCGGGCCTACTTCTGGGACCCGGGGATGTGCGGCATCGACTGGGAGGCGGTCCTCGACCAGTACCGGCCGCTGGTCGAACGCGTCGCCTCCCCGGACGACTTCGCGGACCTGCTGCGCGAGGTGCTGGGCGAACTGGGCACCTCCCACGCCTATGTCACCCCGGCCCGCCGCAACGAGGGACCGCCCCACTACCAGCGCTACCAGGGCCTGCTCGGCGCCAACTTCGTCTGCCGGGACGGGCACTGGACGGTCAAGCGGATCCTGCCCGGCGACTCCTCCGACTCCCGGGCGCGCTCGCCGCTGGCCGGCACCGGCATCCGGGAGGGCGCCGTGCTCACGCATGTGGACGGGCGGCCGGTGGACCCGGTGGCGGGCCCGTACCCGCTGCTGGCGGGCGCCGGCGGCACGACCGTGGAGCTGACCTTCGCCCACTGCCCCTCCGGGGACGAACTGACCGGCGCCGGCGGCCCCGTGGCGGGCCCCGGTGACCGGTCGCGGCGGGTGGCCGTCGTCCCGCTGATCGACGAACGGCCGCTGCGCTACCAGGACTGGGTGGCCAAACGCCGCGAGGTGGTACGGGAGTTGAGCGGCGGCCGGTGCGGCTATCTGCACATCCCCGACATGGGCGGCTCCGGCTGGGCCCAGTTCAACCGCGATGTGCGCATGGAGGTGTCCCGGCCCGCGCTCCTGGTGGACGTGCGCGGCAACGCGGGCGGGCACATCAGCGAACTCGTCGTCGAGAAGCTGACCCGGACGATCCTCGGCTGGGACGTGACCCGCGACGCCCAGCCGGTGTCGTACGCGTCGAACGCGCCGCGCGGCCCGATCGTGGCGCTCGCCGACGAGGCGACCTCCTCCGACGGCGACATGATCACGGCCGCCATCCGGCTGCTGAAGCTGGGGCCGGTGGTCGGGCAGCGCACCTGGGGCGGCGTGGTCGGCATCACCGGACGGCACCGGCTTGGCGACGGCACGGTGATCACGGTGCCGATGAACGCGGCCTGGTTCGACGCGTACGGCTGGTCCGTGGAGAACCACGGCGTCGCCCCGGACGTGGAGGCCCTGCGCACGCCCCTGGACTGGGCCGAGGGCCGCCATGTCGAGATGGACGAGGCGATCCGGCTGGCCATGGACCTGCTGGACACCTGGCCCGTGGCGACCCCACCCGACCACAACGACATTCCCGACCGCTCCCGCCCGCCCCTCCCGCCCCGCCCATGACCACTCCCCCCACCGGGAGACAGGCGGGGGACAGGCGGAGGGGCGCCCCGCGTCCGGGGCGCCCCTTGCGGGCCGATGGCCGACCGTGGCGTCAGGCGTCGTAGTCCTGGTCCATGCGGTCGTGCATCTCGCGCTCGGTGTCCTGCTTGTCCCGCGGGTTCTGGCGGCCACGCTCGGACTGCGGCTTGCCGGACTTCTGCTGACCGCGCTGGCCGGCCTTCTCGCGCATGTTCTGCTCGGCCTGGTCCCGCATGCTCTTGGCCTTGTCCTGGAACTGGTCCTTGATACCCATGTGGGTTCACTCCCGTAAGGGTGAGGGGGGTTGGGGCCCTCAGTGGGCCCCGACCAGATTCACACGGCCCGACACGGAACGCATGTCGATCAGTTACCGTGCGTAGCACGTTCCTGCTCGTCGGCCCGGCCGCCCGCGCCGACGAGCCCCGTGCGCTTCCCCTGGAGCCGGGGCGCGAACCGCCGCATCTCGCGCTGTCCCACCGTCCCGACGAGCCCCGGCAGCCAGCCGCGTACGCCCTGCATCCCGCGCAGCCACCACTGCCCGTACACATGGCTCGACCGGCGTTCGATCCCGGCGACGATCCGGTCCACCGCGGGCCCCGGCGGATAGGTTCGGTTGGCCGGCCACGGCAGCCGCTGCCGCAACTCCCGCATGACCTCGTCCTGGTCGGCGCCGCGCACCATGTCCGTGTCGGTCCAGGACAGATACGCCACCCCGACCCGCACCCCCTGGTGGCCGACCTCGGCGCGCAGGCTGTGCGCGTACGCCTCCACCCCCGACTTGGACGCGCAGTACGCCGTCATCATCGGCGCCGGGGTGATCGCGGCGAGCGAGGCGATCTGCAGCAGATACCCGCGGCTCTCGGTGAGCAGCGGCAGGAACGCGCGGGCCGTCACCGCCGAGCCGATCAGATTGACCTCGATCACCCGCCGCCAGGCGTCCGGGTCGGAGTCGGCGAAGGTGCCGCCGGTGGCGACGCCCGCGTTGGCGACGACGATGTCCGCCTTCCCGAACCGTTCCTTGACCTCGCCTGCGACCCGGGTCATCGCCTCGTGGTCGGTGACGTCGGCATACCAGTGGCCGCCCGGGCCGTGCAGCCGCCCGGCGACGTCCCTCAGCGCGTCCGCCTCCAGCCCGACCAGCGCCACCGTCGCGCCGTGCGCGGAGAGTTTGCGGGCGAGCAGTGCGCCGACGCCGCGCGCCGCTCCGGTGACGACCGCGACCTGTCCTTCGAGGGCGACCCTGCTCATGCGTCCTCCTTGGCATGCGTGTCCTCGGCGCCCGCACCGTCCACGGGGCCTGTCGTGTCTCCGGCGCCCACCGTCCGTACGGCATCCACCGTCCATACGGCACCCGCCGTCCGTACAGCATCCGCCCTGTTCCCGGCGCCGGTCGCGCTCCCGGCGCCCGCCGTGTCCCGTGTCTGCCGGACGTAGGTCGTGGCGAGTTCCCGGATCCGCCCGCTGATCAGGCCGGGGGCCTCCAGCGGGGTCATGTGCCCGAGGCCGGGCAGTTCGGTCAGACCGGTGCAGTGCGGCAGCGCGGCGGCGACGGCCCGCGCGTGCACCGGCGGGGTGAGCCGGTCGGCACTGCCCACGACCACCGCCGTGGGCACCGCCAACTCCGGTACTCCGTCGTCGAGATCGAGGCGTTCCAGCACCCGCGACCAGGCGTGCCGGGCGCCGCGCGGGCAGGCGTGCACGATCCGTGCGCACGCCTCCACCATGGCCGGGGCGGAACCGGCGCCCATCGTGGCGTACTTGAGGATCCGCCGGGCCATCGGCGTGACCGGTCCGAGCGGGGCGCGCGAGCCGAGGACGCGCGCCGTGAGCCAGGTGCGCCCGCGCCCGGCGCGCAGGGGTATCACCCGGGCCTCGGCGACCAGCCGCGAACTGCCCGTGCTGCACAGCAGGACGGCGGCGGCGTGCTCGCGGAAGCGGGGCCGCGCGGACGCCGCCAGCACGGTCATGCCGCCCATGGAGTGGCCCGCGATCACGGCCCGTTCGCCGGGCGCGAGCGTGTGGGCGAGCACCGCCTCCAGGTCGTCCGCCAGCGCCCCCGTGGAGCAGACGGGGTGCGCCGGGCTGCGCCCGTGGCCCCGCTGGTCGTACGCGATGACCCGGTGGTCCGCCGCCAGGTCCCGGATCTGCGCCGCCCACAGGGCGGTCGAGCAGGTCCAGCCGTGGACGAGGACCACCGGCGGCGCGTCCTTGGGGCCGTGCACCTCGGCGTGCAGCCGCGCGCCGTCGGCGGAGACGACCGTCAGCTCCCGGGCGGGCGCGGGCGGCGCGTAGGGACCCGCGGTCGGCCGCGTCAGCCGGCTCACGCCCCCACCCCCGCCGGGGCCCCGGCACGGGCGGGCACCCGCAGCACCTCGTACTCGGCGAGGTCCACCCGCCGGGTGGCCCGCCGGAACTCGGTCGTCGTACCGGGCCAGACGGTGGTGTTGCGGCCGCTCGCGTCCAGGTACCAGCTGGTGCAGCCGCCGGTGTTCCACACCGTGCGCTTCAACCGCTCCTGGATCCGCTCGTTCCAGGCGCGCACGGCGCCCGCGCGTGCGTCGAGGGCGGCCCGCCCGCCGAGGACGTCCAACTGCCGCAGGAAGTCAGCCAGATAGTTCAGCTGGGACTCGATGATCAGGACCATGGAGGAGTTCGCGAGTCCGGTGTTCGGACCGATGATCGTCAGCCAGTTGGGGAAGCCGGGCGCGCAGGCCCCGCGCAGCGCCTGCATGCCGTCCTTCCAGGACTCAGCGAGCGTCCTGCCCCCGGCCCCGACGACCCGTTCGGCGATCGGCATGTCGGTGACGTGGAATCCCGTGGCGAAGACGATCGCGTCGACCTCGGCCGCACTGCCGTCGGCGCCGAGGACCGTGGCGCCCCTGACCTCGCTCAGCCCGCCGGCCACCACGTCGACATTCGGCCGGGCGAGGGCCGGGTAGTAGGAGTTGGACAGCAGGATCCGTTTGCAGCCGATCCGGTAGTCGGGGGTGAGCTTGGCGCGCAGCGCGGGGTCCTTGACGGCGCGGGCGATGTTGCGCTTGGCCAGCCGCTCGACCAGGCCGAGTTCGCCCGGGTGCTTGGTGAACGCCTGCACCTGCGCCTCCCGGATGCCCCACAGCAGTCCGCGGCGTACCTGGGTGGTGAACGGCAGCCGCCGGTGCAGCAGGCGTTCCACTGTGCTGATGGCCCGGTCGGCGCGCGGCATCACCCATGGCGGGGTGCGCTGGAAGAGGGTGAGCCGGGAGACGAGCGGCTGGAGGGACGGCACGATCTGGATCGCGGAGGCGCCCGTGCCGACCACGGCGACGCGCTTGCCGCGCAGGTCGTGGCCGTGGTCCCAGCGAGCCGAGTGGAAGACCTTGCCCGGGAAGGAGTCGAGGCCCGGGATCGTGGGGATCTTCGGGTCGGACAGCGGCCCGGTGGCGCAGACGACGACATCGGCGAAGAGCGGCCCGGCGCTGGTCTCGATGTGCCAGCGCAGCCGCTGTGTGTCCCAGGTCGCCCGCTTCACTTCGGAGTCGAAGCGCAGGTGCGGGCGCAGCCGGAAGACGTCGGCGACGTGCTCCAGGTAGGCGCGGATGTGTTCCTGTCCGGAGAAGGTGCGCGGCCACTCGGGGTTGAGCGCGAAGGAGAAGGAGTACAGGTGGGACGGTACGTCGCAGGCGCACCCGGGGTAGCTGTTGTCCCGCCACGCGCCGCCGACGCTGTCCGCCCGTTCCAGGACGACGAAGTCGGTGATCCCCTCGCGGCGCAGCCGCACGGCGGCGCCAAGACCGCCGAATCCCGACCCGATCACCGCCACCCGCACATGCTCGTGCTCGGCCATTCCGCAGCCTCCAGGCATCGCAATGGATTACGCCAGTGAACACTGGCGCAATGGGAGGGTAGAGCAGCCGCGTACCGCTGGGTAGGGGGCGCGAGAAGGAAGTTACCGACGGTACGGTCTTGCTGCGGTTCGGCAGCGCCCCGAAGGGGCGTGGGGCTGTATCGATATGCGGCTCCGCCGCGGTGGGGGTCCCCCCTGTTCGAGCGAAGCCGAGAACTTGGGGGAGCGACCAGCCACGACGGCGCCGCAGACGACCGACGGCACATCGCGGCATGTCCAGCGGAGCACTTAGGCTGCGCATGTGGCAGCAGACGGTGGACGGGGCGACGGGCACGGCGGCGACCGGCAGGGCCCCCGCGAGTACCGCATGGCGGAGCTGGCCCGGCTGGCCGGCATCACGGTGCGCACCCTGCGCTTCTACCGCGAACGCAAGCTGATCCCGCCGCCCCGCCGCGAGGGCCGCATCGCCTGGTACGACGACCACCATCTGGCCCGGCTGCGCACCATCTCGGCGCTGCTGGAGCGCGGCCACACCCTCAGCGGCATCGCCGAGCTGGCCGAGGCGTTCGACCACGGCCGGGACGTCGCCGACCTGCTCGGCGTCGAAGGACCCAGCGAGGAGGAGCCGGTCCGGCTCACCCCGGAGGAACTGGCCGCGCGTTTCGAGGGCGAGGTCACCCCGGAGAACCTGGCCGCCGCCATGGAACTGGGCTACCTGGGCACCGACGGCGACGAACTCGTGCACATCAGCCGCCGCCTGCTGGACGTGTCGTCCGCCCTGGTCCGCGAGGGCATCCCGCTCGCCGAGGTGCTGACCGCGAGCAGGCGCGTACGCGAACACGCCGACGCGCTCGCCGACATGTTCGCCGAACTGGTCCTGCGCCACGCCCCCGAGGACGACGTCGACCGCCTGCGCCCGCTGGCCCGCAGCGTCCTGGCGGCGGAGTTCTCCCTGGCCCTGGACCGACGCCTGCGCAAACGGGGTTGACCCTGGAGCGGGCCGGGCTAGAGGTCGTAGACGACCGTCACCGGGGCGTGGTCCGACCAGCGCTCGGCGTGCGTGGCCGCCCGCTCCACGAAGCCCTTGACGGCCCTGGCCGCGAGCCCCGGCGTGGCGACGTGGTAGTCGATGCGCCATCCGCTGTCGTTGTCGAAGGCACGGCCGCGGTAGGACCACCAGGAGTACGGACCCTCGGCGTCGGGGTGCAGGGAGCGGACGACATCGACGTAACCGGCGCCGGCGGGATCGAGGACCCCGCCCAGCCACTCCCGTTCCTCCGGCAGGAAGCCCGAGTTCTTGGTGTTGCCGCGCCAGTTCTTGAGGTCGGCGTTCCGGTGGGCGATGTTCCAGTCGCCGCAGACGACGACCTCACGGCCGTCGGCGGCGGCACGGGCGCGCAGCACCTTCAGGTAGGCCAGGAACTCGCCCATGAAGCGGACCTTCTCGTCCTGCCGTTCGGTGCCCACCTCCCCGGAGGGCAGATAGAGGGAGGCGACGGTGACCCCGGGCAGGTCGGCCTCGACGTACCGCCCGCTCGCGTCGAACTCCGCCGAGCCGAAACCGACCTGGACCCGGTCGGGTTCGCGCCGGGTGTACAGGGAGACGCCCGCGCGCCCCTTGGCGGCGGCCGGGGCGTGCACGACGTGCCAGCCGTCCGGCTGCCGCACATCCTCGGGCAGTTGCGGCGGCTCGGCGCGCACCTCCTGAAGACAGAGCACATCCGCGGAGGTTGCGGCGAGCCACGCCACGAAACCCTTCTTCGCCGCGGCCCGCAGCCCGTTCACATTCACCGAGGTCACTGTCAGCACCAGGGCACGATACCGGCACACTGGACGAGATCCTGTTCCGCCTCTGCATAGAAGTACGATGCCCAGCATGAATATACGCCGCGTTCCCTTCGACCACCCCGACGCCGTCAAGCTCAACGACGAGGTCCAGGCCGAGTACCACCTGCGCTACGGCGACGGCGGCGACGCCACGGCCCTGGACGCCTCGGACTTCACCCCGCCGAGGGGCGTGTACCTGATCGCCTACGACGACAGCGACCGGCCCGTGGCCACCGGCGGCTGGCGCAGCCAGGACCAGAACGGCGAGGGCAACGAGGACGGCGACGCCGAACTCAAGCGCATGTTCGTGATCGAGCAGATGCGCGGACGCGGCCTGGCCCGCCGCCTGCTGGCCGCCCTGGAGGAGGACGCGCGCGCCGCCGGCCGCATCCGCATGGTGTTGGAGACGGGCACCAAGCAGCCGGAGGCCATCGCCCTGTACGTCTCCAGCGGCTACGAGCCGTGCACCAAGTTCGGCTACTACCGCCACCACGAGTCGAGCCTCTGCTACGCGAAGCCCCTCTAGACGCACAGAAGCCCCAGTCGGCATCGCCGACTGGGGCTTCATGCTGCGTGGACCTGAGGGGATTTGAACCCCTGGCCCCCTCGATGCGAACGAGGTGCGCTACCGGACTGCGCCACAGGCCCTTGCAACGAGTGAAACTTTAGCATCCCCCTCGGGGTGCTTGGAAATCCGTTCCCCGACTGGTCAGCGGCCGGGTTCCCGGGCGGCCCGGGAACGGTTTCCCAGGCCGTCGCGGGCCCGCCGTCACTCGTTGGCCGCGCGCGGCCGGTCGCCGTCCTCGTACTGGTCGAACAGCGGGGTGCGTCCGCGCTCGCGCGCCCGGCGGGCGGAGGCGGCACGGCGCGCGTCCGTGCGTCCGTCAGCCGCCGGCTTGTCCTCCCCGGCGTGCGCCTCCTCCTCCGCGGTGCCGCCGGGCGCGGGCGCGGCCTGCTCCGGCTCCCGCTCGGGTACCACGGGGCTGGAGCGCGCGGAGCTCCAGGCGTCGGGCGCCGCCAGGTCCACATCGGACGTGGCCCGGGGCGCGACCGGCGCGGTCACATACGTGGGCAGCGGCACCGGCACCGGGTCCCAGCTGTCGCCGTGCCCGGGGCGGCGCTGCCGCTCGCGCTGCTGGTCGACCCACTCGGCGTGGTCGGTCTGCTCGACGAGGGCACGCCGGTCGGCGGCGAGCGCGGAGAGCCCTGGGTCGGTCTCCGGTTCTGGTCCCTCGTCCGGTTCGTCGGCGGTGGCGCCCGGGTCCAGGGGCGCGCGCCGGCGCGGCTGGCGCTCCCTGAGCCGCTGCGCCGCGGCCTCGGCCCGGCGCCGGTCCATCTGATAGGCGAACCGGCGGCGTTCCTGGGTGCGCAGATACGCGATGTACACGCTGAGCAGCACGGCGGGCACGCCGGGCGCCCACAGGAAGGCGAGCCCGCCGACGGCGGCGACGATCGCGCCGAGCGTGAAGGCGAGGAAGAGCATCACCGTGGTGCGCCGACGACGCGCGAGCACCTTCGAACGCCGGGCGCGCGCCGCGGCGGCCTGCGCCGAGGGGGCGCGCCGCGCGGCCGGGACACCCTGCTGCGCGGGCGCCGACGAGGGCGGGGCCGCCGGTGCGGAAGGGGAGTTGGCCGCGGGGGCGGACGGCGGGGCCGTGGCCGCCGGTGCGGACGGCGACTTGGCCGCGGGGGCGGACACCTCCGGTTCGGCCTGCGCGCGCGCCTGACGGCGCAGCGGAGGCATGGCGAGGGCCCGGACGTCCACCGAGTCGGTGGCGGTGCCGGGTGCGTCGGTGTCGGGCTCCCCCTCGCCGGCGGAGCGCGACCGCAGGTCCTTGGCGTATCGGCGCTCCATCCCCGCCCGTCCGGACAGCAGCCGGATGGCGGTGCTGAAGCGTTCCGTCGGACGGGCCTCGTTCAGCTCGTCCTGCCTACGGAGCCACATCGGCACCAAGTAGGCGGCCCAGGCCCCGACGATGACTGCGTAGATGAGGCCGCTGCTGCTCACGCCTCACACCGTAGAGGGGTTTGCGTGAGGCCATCTGCCAATTGGGCCGGTGTGTCGCACGATCCAGCTGATATTTCGAGCTTTTTTTGCGACCGATGCGATCAGCAGACCGCCGTTGCCGCCAATTCAATGCCTTGAGTCGGTCATCCGCCGATCAATTTCGAACATGCATTCAATTTCCGGGCTACCCGGGATTCCCCGGGGTGTTCTGCGGATTCCGCGGGGCGCCCGGGCCGTTCGGCGCGCTCCCGTCGTCCGTCCTGCGCCGGGCTCGTGCCCGCTGCCAGCGGCCGAGCAGCCCTTCGGGCACCTCTTCCGCCGTGAGCGCGAAGACGAGGTGGTCGCGCCAGGCGCCGTCGATGTGCAGATAACGCGGCCGCAGCCCCTCCTCACGGAATCCGAGTTTCTCCACGACCCGGCGGCTGGGCCGGTTCTCCGGGCGAATGCAGACCTCGATGCGGTGCAGGCCGACGGTGCGGAAACAGTGGTCCACCACGAGCGCCACGGCCGTCGGCATGACTCCGCGGCCGGCCACCGCCTCGTCCACCCAGTAACCGATGTGTCCCGAGCACATGGACCCCCAGGTGATCCCGGCGACCGTCAACTGCCCCACCAGACGGCCCTGGTACTCGATGACGAAGGGCAGCATCCGGCCCGCGTTCGCCTCGGAGCGCAGATGCCGGACCATCTGGCGGTAGGTCGGCCGGTGGGTGATCGGCCCGCTGGGCGTGGGCGGCGGAATGGTCGCCTCCCAGGGGCGCAGCCAGTCCCGGTTGCGCCGGTTCACCTCGCGCCAGGTCCGCTGGTCGCGCAGCCTTATCGGCCGGAGGACGACATCGCCGTCCGCCAGCACAGCGGGCCAGGATGGGCTGTTCAGCTCGCACCCCCGTGTCTGGAACGGCCGTGGCCGGCCTGCCGGGGCGCCGCCTCCTTGCGGGGGTGGTCGCCGCCGCGGATCTGGTCGACGGCGTGCACGAGCAGCGGCTCAAGGACGGCCAGACCGTCCTTCACCCCGCCGCTGGACCCGGGCAGGTTGACGATCAGCGTCCGGCCAGCCACTCCGGCCAGCCCCCGGGAGAGCGCCGCGGTCGGCACCTTCGCGCGGCCGAACGCCCGCACGGCCTCCGCGATGCCCGGCACCTCGTAGTCGATGACCGCGCGGGTGGCCTCCGGGGTGCGGTCGGTGGGCGAGATGCCGGTGCCCCCGGTGGTGACGACGACGTCGTAGCCCGCGTCGACCGCGGCGCGCAGGGCGGCGGCCACCGGGTCCCCGTCGGGGACCACCTGCGGGCCCTCGACCGTGAAGCCGAGGCCCTTCAGTGCGTCGGCGAGCAGCGGGCCGCTCTTGTCCTCGTAGACGCCGGCCGCGGCGCGGTTGGAGGCCGTGACGACCAGCGCGCGATAGGCCCCGGCGGTCACGACCTGCTCCAGTCGCCCGACTTGCCGCCCGTCTTCTCCTCCACCCGCACGTCCGTGATGACCGCTCCCTTGTCGACCGCCTTGACCATGTCGATCACGGTGAGCGCGGCCACCGACACCGCGGTGAGGGCTTCCATCTCGACGCCCGTGCGGTCCGTCGTCTTCACGGTGGCCACGATCTCGACGGCGTCGTCCGCGACCGACAGGTCCAGTTTCACACCGGACACCGACAGCGGATGGCACAGCGGGATCAGGTCCGGGGTGCGTTTGGCGCCCATGATGCCCGCGATGCGCGCGGTGGCCAGGGCGTCGCCCTTGGGGACTCCTTCACCGCGCAGCAGCTCGATCACCCGGGGCGAGACGAGGACGCGGCCGCTGGCGCGGGCGGTGCGCGCGGTCACGTCCTTCCCGGATACGTCGACCATGCGGGCCGCGCCCGCGTCGTCGATGTGCGTCAGTCGGTCCTGCGTACTCATGGTGTGTGGCGCTCCCGGTCGGGACCCGTCGCGGTGCGGCGCACGGGTGTGTCGTGCGCGACACGGTACCGCCAACTCGGGGCGCGCACCGGAGCAGGACCGGCTCCCGGGGCCGCCCGGCCGGACGGTGACGGGCCGGTCACGGGACCGCCTGGGCCGAGCGGTACCGGGATGCCGGGGCGGCTCAGCCGAGCCGGATCACCTCGACCTCGGAGCCGGGTTCGACGGACTCCGCGTCCTCGGGGACGACGATCAGCGCGTCGGCGTGCGCCAGGGCCGCGACCAGATGGGATCCGGCGCCGCCCACCGGCGTCACCTTGCCGTCGGCGTACGTGCCCCGGAGGAACTGTCTGCGGCCCTTGGGGGAGCTGAGCGCCGCATCCGCCGTGAGGGTCGCCCGGATCCGGGGCCGGTGGACGTCCGGCAGCCCCATGAGGGTGCGGATGGCGGGGCGGACGAACACCTCGAAGGAGACGTACGACGAGACGGGGTTGCCGGGCAGGGCCAGCAGCGGCGTGTGGTCGGGGCCGACGGTGCCGAAGCCCTGGGGCTTGCCGGGCTGCATGGCCAGCTTGCGGAACTCGACGCCGCCGCCCGCCTCGTCCGCGTCGCCGACGTCCGACAGCGCCTCCTTGACGACGTCGTACGCCCCGACGCTGACGCCGCCCGTGGTGACCAGCAGGTCGGCGCGGACCAGCTGGTCCTCGATCGCGGAGCGCAGCGTCTCGGCGTCGTCGGCGACGGCACCCACCCGGTAGGCGATGGCGCCGGCATCCCGGGCGGCGGCGGTCAGGGCGAAGCTGTTGGAGTCGTAGATCTGGCCGCCGCCGAGCGGTTCGCCGGGCTGGACGAGTTCGCTGCCGGTGGACAGGACGACCACGCGCGGGCGCGGGTGGACGCGTACGGTGCCGCGGCCGATGGCGGCCAGCAGCGCGATCTGCGACGGGCCGAGGACCGTGCCGGCCGCGAGGGCGCGGTCACCGGCCCGTACGTCGCTGCCCTCGGCGCGCACATGCGCGCGTGGCTCGGCGGAGCGGTGCACGCGCACCTGCCCGCTGGCGCCCTCCGGGGCCAGGCTGCGGGCGCGCATCCCGGTCACCGGGCCCTCGCCGAGGCCACCGTCGGTCCACTCCACGGGGACGACGGCCTCCGCGCCGGGGGGCAGCGGGGCGCCGGTCATGATGCGGGCGGCCTGGCCGGGGCCGATCCGGACCGGATCGGCCGCGCCGGCCGCGACATCCCCGACGACCTCCAGGACGGCCGGGAACTCCTCGCTCGCGCCCGCGACGTCCGTGACCCGCACCGCGTACCCGTCCATGGAACTGTTGTCGAACGGCGGCAGCGAGACGGGCACCGTGACGTCGTCGACGAGGACACAGCCCAGGGCGTCGAGGAGTTGCAGCTCGATGGGCTCGAGGGGGCGGACGGTGGTGAGGACGTCCTCCAGGTGCTCGTCCACCGTCCACAGGTGGTCCGGGTCGGCGGGGCGGGTCGCGGTGCTGCTCAACTCGCTACATCTCCTCGGCTACGTAACTGCGAAGCCAGGTCCGGAAGTCCGGGCCCAGGTCTTCACGTTCGCATGCGAGTCTGACAATGGCACGCAGGTAGTCGCCACGGTCGCCGGTGTCGTAGCGGCGGCCCTCGAAGACGACGCCGTGCACGGGGCCGCCGACCTTCTCGTCCTGGGCGAGTTGCTGGAGGGCGTCGGTCAGCTGGATCTCGCCGCCGCGGCCCGGCTCGGTCTTCCGCAGTATGTCGAAGACGTGCGGGTCGAGGACGTAGCGGCCGATGACCGCGTAGTGCGACGGCGCGTCCGCCGCGTCCGGCTTCTCGACCAGGCCGGTGACCTTGACGACGTCGCCGTCCACGGTGGTCTCCACGGCCGCGCACCCGTAGAGGTGGATCTGCTCGGGCGCGACCTCCATGAGCGCGATGACGCTGCCGCCGTGCCGTTCCTGGACCTCGATCATGCGCCGCAGCAGCGGGTCGCGCGGGTCGATCAGGTCGTCGCCGAGGAGCACCGCGAAGGGCTCGTGGCCGACGTGCGGGGCGGCGCACAGCACGGCGTGGCCGAGGCCCCTGGGGTCGCCCTGGCGCACGTAGTGCATCGTCGCGAGGTCGCTGGACTCCTGGACCTTGGCGAGCCGTTCGGCGTCGCCCTTCTTCTGCAGGGCCGACTCCAGCTCGTAGTTGCGGTCGAAGTGATCTTCCAGGGGGCGCTTGTTGCGCCCCGTGATCATGAGGACGTCATCGAGCCCCGCCGACACGGCCTCCTCGACCACGTACTGGATCGCCGGCTTGTCCACGACCGGCAGCATCTCCTTGGGAGTGGCCTTGGTGGCCGGCAGGAACCGGGTGCCGAGGCCCGCTGCGGGGATGACAGCCTTGCTGATCCTGGGGTGCGACTGAGTCATGCCCGCAACCCTATCCGGTGCCTTTGTGCGAAAACTGTGGCTCCGGTTAACTCGCTCTCATATGAGCGTATTGAGAAGGATGCGAGAACGACCCGTGGATGACGCAGGACGTCCGGCCGAGCCTGACAAGCGCACGTTGCGGCGAGAGCTCCTTGCGGTAAGGAACAGGTTGACGGCGGATGACGTCAGGGTGGCCGGCGCCGCGCTGGCCGAGCGCGCGCTGGAACTGCCCGAGCTGGCCCGGGCGCGCACGGTGGCGGCGTACGTCTCCGTCGGCGGCGAGCCGGGCACCCCGGCGCTGCTGGACGCGCTGCGGGCGCGGGGCGTCCGCGTCCTGCTGCCCGCGCTGCTGCCGGACCACGACCTGGACTGGGGCGCGTACGCCGGCGAGGGCTCCCTCGCGCGCGTGCGGCACGGCGGGCGGATGGAGCTGTTCGAGCCCGCGGGTGACCGGCTGGGCCCGGACGCCGTGACGCGTGCCGACGTGGTGCTGCTGCCCGGCCTCGCGGTGGACGCGCGCGGAACGCGCCTGGGCCGCGGCGGAGGCTCGTACGACCGCGTGCTGGCCCGCCTGGAACGCGCGGACGCGCACCCCGCCCTCGTGGTGCTCCTGTACGACACGGAGGTCGTCGAGCGCGTTCCGGCACAGCCGCACGACCGGCCCGTGCAGGCCGTCGTGACACCGTCGGGCGTGCGCCGGTTCACGGCCGCCTGACGGCGGCCTCCGGGCAGCGGGCAGACGACTCCGCGGCAGCCCGGAAGGACACCGGAAGGACAGGGGCCGAAAGGGCAAGGGCCCTCCACGCGCGCGTGGAGGGCCCTTTCGGCGGGCTGTCAGCGGGTCACGGCTTGAGCACCAGGGTGTCGCTCGTGCTCTTGTCGACCGCCTTCCCGGAGAACGACCAGGGCAGCAGCTCGCCGTCGGCCCACTTGTCGGTCTGGTCGGTGTAGTGGGCGCTGTAGGCGTGGCCCGACGCGCCCGTGAGGTTGATCCACTTCGACTTGTCGAGGTCGTCGAGGTTGACCACCATCCGCATCGACGGCACCCACACCACCCCGTAGCCGCCGGCGGCGTTCCAGCCGGTCGCGTTGACCGTCGCCTCGCCGCCGCTGAGCTTCCAGGGGCCGCGGTTGAGGACGTACTGGAGGACGCCGGGACCCTCGGTGCCCAGGGTCTGGTTCTTCAGGAACAGCCGGTGCAGCCGGCCCCAGCTCCAGCTGTCGATGTCCTTGCCGAGCTTGGAGGTCAGCTCCCAGCGCGCGTCGATCATGGCGCGGCGGAACAGCTCGTCGCGGTTGTCCGCCTCGGGCCGGTTGCCCGTCCTGGAGGCCGGCGTCTTCCACCAGTCGCTGTCCGGCTTGTCCATGAGGGTGCGCACCACCTCGAACCAGCGGTCGCCGCCGTCCGGCTGCGCCTGGTCGGCGTCCCGCTCGCCGCACTCGCGCACCTTGGTGTCGTCGTCCACCGGACCGGTGCTGTCGATCTTGTCGACCCACAGGCACTGGCCCTTGACGCGCAGTTCCTTGGGCAGCTTGTTGCCGAAGGCGAGCTTGATGATGTTGCGCCAGACCGCGTTGAAGTAGGCCGCCGCCGCGGAATCGGCGTCCTGGGTGTAGTCCCAGCCCTCCAGCAGCCGCTGCGCCTCGCGGACGTCCTTGTCCTTCACATGGATCTTCAGCAGCTTGGGCACGAGCAGCTTGGCGATCTCACTGCTGTTGTCGAGCTGCATCTGGCGCATGTCGTCGGTCGAGATCTTGCCGCCGCCCTTGATCTTGGACTCGATCAGGTCGGTGATCCGCTGGCTGCGGGTGCCGTAGCCCCAGTCGGCGGTCAGCGTGTAGTGGTACTTGTCCTGGTCGACGACCGCCTGGTTGGCGGTGACGATGTAGCCGCGCGCGGGCTCGAACTCGTAGGGCAGCTGGTCCTGCTTGAGGTACCCGGTCCAGGCGTACTTGGAGTCCCAGCCCGGCGCCGGGACGGAGCCGTCGACGCCCTCCGCGCGCGTGGGGATCTTCCCGGGCAGCGTGTAGCCGATGTGGCCCTGGGTGTCGGCGTAGATCAGGTTCTGCGAGGGCACGTCGAACAGCGCGGCGGCGGCCCGGAAGTCGTCCCAGTCCGCGGCCCGGTCCATGGCGAAGACGGCGTCCATGGAGGTGCCCGCCTCCAGGGCGGTCCACTTCAGGGCGATGCCATAGCCGTCGCCGCGGTCGGGGGCGGCGGTGTCGACGGTGGCCTTCTTGCCGACCTTGACCAGTTCGTCGTCGCGGTCCGAGAGCAGCGGACCGTTGTTGGTCTCGCGGACGACGATCTTCTTGGACTCGCCGCCGGCGACCTTGATGGTCTCCTCGCGGGTGGTGAAGGGCTTGACCTTGCCGTCGTACAGGTAGCCGCTGCCGGTCAGCTTCTCCAGGTAGAGGTCGGTGACGTCGACACCGGAGTTCGTCATGCCCCAGGCGATGTCGCCGTTGTGGCCGATGATCACACCGGGCATGCCGGCGAAGGTGTAACCGGTCACGTCGTACTGGCACTTGGCGGAGACGGTGCGGCAGTGCAGGCCCATCTGGTACCAGACCGACGGCAGCGAGGCCGACAGGTGCGGGTCGTTGGCGAGCAGCGGCTTGCCGGTGATCGTGTACTTGCCGGAGACGACCCAGGAGTTGGAGCCGATGCCCTGGCCGTTCACGCCGACGGCCGTGGGCAGGTCGTCCAGGACGTCGTAGAGGCCCGACAGCTGGCTCGTGAGGCCCGATCCGGCCGTGGAGGTGCCGGTCGAACCGTTCGTGCCCGTGTAGCCCGCCGTGCCCGTGCCCGTTCCCGTGCCCGTTCCTGTTCCGGTGCCCGTGGAGCCCTGTGTGCCGCTCGTGCCGCCGCTCTGCTGGAACGCCTGGGTCAGCTCGTCGTACTGGCCTTCCTGGACGATCGCCTTGTTGCGGCTGTAGGGGTACTCCGGGTAGAGGTCCTTGATCTGCTGCGGGCCGAGGCGGCTGGTCATCAGGGCGCGGTCGATCTCGTCCTGCATGTTGCCGCGCAGGTCCCAGGCCATCGCCTTGAGCCAGGAGACGGAGTCGACCGGAGTCCACTTCTCGGGCTTGTAGTCGTTGGTGAACCCGAGCGCCGCGTACTCCAGGGAGATGTCCTTGCCGTCCCTGCCCTCCAGATAGGCGTTGACACCCTTGGCGTACGCCTGGAGGTACTTCTTCGTGGAGTCCGACAGCTTGGTGTCGTACTCCTTCTCGGCCACCCGGTCCCAGCCCAGGGTGCGCAGGAACTCGTCGTTCTTGACCTGGCCCTTGCCGAACATCTCGGACAGCCGCCCGGACGTCATGTGGCGGCGCACGTCCATCTCGTAGAACCGGTCCTGCGCCTGGACGTAGCCCTGCGCCATGAACAGGTCCTCGTCGGAGGAGGCGTAGACCTGCGGGATGCCGTAACCGTCCCGCTTCACATCGACCTGTCCGGACAGGCCGTCGAGCCTGATCGACCCCGTGGTCTGCGGGAAGGACGCGCGCACGGTGCTGATCGACCAGTACGCCCCGTAGGCGACGCCGCCGACGATGGCCAGGACGAGCACCAGCACGATCAGTCGGGCTCTGCGCCCCTTCTTCCTGCCGGACTTGCCGGGCCGGGCAGCCGCTGTGGCGGTGGTGTTGGGGGGCATCGCTGTCCTTGCTGTCCTAACGCGAGCGGCAGGTCGGGCTGTGACTTCGAATGAGCGCTGGAGCAACCATAGGCGCAGGGCCGTGGGGCACTTGACCCGGAGTCGGGAACCAGCACGGACGGACGTTCGATCTTGCCTCGTCCAGCGTCAAGAAAGCGTCAAGAGTTAGGTAAGGTAATGAAGTAGTTGGGTGCGGTCCAAGCGGTGTACCGCAGCCTCGATCGTGTACATGAGCGTCGCGCCCCTCGCGCGCGAGCCGGTGAAGGGATGCGCTGCTGACTGTCGACCACCTCAACCAGCTCCTGCTCGTCTGCTCCCTCGTCCTGCTCGTCGCCGTGGCGGCGGTCCGGATCTCCTCGCGCAGCGGGCTGCCGAGCCTGCTCGTCTACCTGGGGATCGGCATCCTCATGGGCCAGGACGGCATCGCGAAGATCCACTTCAGTGACACCGAACTGACCCAGGTCATCGGGTACGCGGCCCTGGTCGTGATCCTGGCCGAGGGCGGTCTCAGCACCAAGTGGAAGGAGATCAAACCCTCGCTGAGCGCGGCCTCCACGCTGGCCCTGTGCGGCGTCGCGGTGAGCGTCGGGGTGACGGCGTCGGCCGCGCACTTCCTTGTCGGGCTGGAATGGCGGCAGGCCCTCATCATCGGGGCGGTGGTGTCCTCGACGGACGCGGCGGCGGTCTTCTCGGTGCTGCGCAGAATCCCGCTCCCCGCGCGCGTGACGGGCACCCTGGAGGCGGAGTCGGGCTTCAACGACGCCCCGGTGGTCATCCTGGTCATCGCCTTCTCCACCGCGGGACCGATCGAGCACTGGTACGTGCTGCTGGGCGAGATACTGCTGGAGTTGGCCATCGGCGCGGCCATAGGGCTCGCGGTGGGCTGGCTCGGCGCCTGGGGCCTCAGGCATGTGGCGCTGCCCGCCTCGGGTCTCTACCCGATCGCCGTGATGGCGATCGCGGTCACCGCCTACGCGGCCGGCGCCCTGGCCCACGGCAGCGGCTTCCTCGCGGTCTACCTGGCCTCGATGCTGCTCGGCAACGCCAAGCTGCCCCACTGGCCCGCCACGCGCGGCTTCGCCGAAGGGCTCGGCTGGATCGCCCAGATCGGCATGTTCGTCCTGCTCGGACTGCTGGTCACACCGCACGACCTGGGCGACGACTTCCTGCCGGCCCTGGTCATCGGCCTGGCGCTGACCATGGTCGCGCGTCCGCTGAGCGTGGTGCTCAGCCTGGTGCCGTTCCGGGTGCCGTGGCGGGAACAGGTCCTGATGTCCTGGGCCGGGCTGCGCGGCGCCGTGCCCATCATCCTGGCGACGATCCCCATGGTGAACGGCGTCGCGGGCAGCCGCCGCGTCTTCAACATCGTCTTCGTCCTGGTCGTCGTCTTCACCCTGGTCCAGGGGCCGACGCTGCCCTGGCTCGCGCGGATGCTGAAGCTCGGCGACGGCACGGAGGCGGCCGACCTCGGCATCGAATCGGCGCCCCTGGAGCGGCTGCGCGGGCATCTGCTGTCCTTCGAGATCCCCGAGGGCTCCCGGATGCACGGCGTCGAGGTGGGCGAACTGCGCCTGCCGGCCGGCGCCGGGGTCACCCTGGTCGTGCGCGAGGGCAAGTCGTTCGTACCGATGCCGACGACCGTGCTGCGGCACGGGGACGAACTGCTCGTGGTCACCGTCGACCCCGTCCGCGACGCCGCGGAACGCCGGCTGCGCGCGGTCGCCCAGGGCGGCAAGCTGGCCGGGTGGCTGGGCACGGACGGAGCGGGAGCGGGACGCTGAGGTTGCTGAGGTTAAGGGCGTGTTTCGTACGGTTCACACCTCCCGCAATCCCAGGCGAACGCGCCTTGCAGTGCCCGCTTTCACAGGTGTGCGCGCCCTCGACCCCTGTAGGGTGAAGGCACCCCTGATCGAACCAACTCTGTCTGACGCAGAGCTGGCGCGACCGTATGGCGGCCGGACGCCCTCAGGTGTGGGCGCCGGCATCTACCGCAGTTCCGCGCAAGAGGACAGCTCTCGGCGCCCCGCGAGGCGCGTGAACCGAAGGAGCGCGCTCCGGAGGTGAACGGCCCGGCAAGGGTCGCGCTACCAGGCGGCAGAAAGGCACGGGCCGTGGCGTCCACGGTCACCACCGAGCCGTCGGAGGACCCGGCGGCACCGTCCCGCCCGGGATACGGACAACTGCTGCGCACGCGCGGCGCATGGACGTTCCTGCTCCCCGGCTTCGCGGCGCGCCAGCCGTTCGCGATGCTCACCCTCTCCATCGTGCTGCTCGTGCGGCACACCACCGGCTCGTACGGCGCCGCGGGCGCCGCCGCGGCCGTCACCGGCGTCTCCATGGCGCTGTTCGCCCCCTACAGCGGGCGCCTCGCCGACCGCTACGGCCAGCGCGCCGTGCTGATCCCCGGCGTCCTCGTGCACGCGCTGTCGGGCCTCGCCCTGACGGCGCTCGCCCTGGCGCACGCACCCCTGTGGGCCCTGTTCGCGGCGGCCGTGCCGACCGGCGCCTCGGTGCCGCAGATCGGCCCCATGGTGCGCGCCCGCTGGGGCGCGAGGCTCCAGGGCTCCCCGCTGATGGCCACCGCCGCGGCCTTCGAGTCCGTCACGGACGAGCTGACCTTCATCGTCGGCCCACTGCTGGCCACGGCCCTGTGCACGACGGTCGACCCGGCCGCGGGCCTCGTCACGGAGGCCGCGCTGACGCTCCTCGGCGGTCTGCTGTTCGCCGCGCGCCGCGGCACCCAGCCGTCGGTGTCCGAGGGCGGCCACGCGCGCGTGCGGCAGGCGTCCGCACTGCGCGTCCCCGGGGTGCGCGTACTGATCGTGACGTTCCTGGGCATCGGCTCGGTCTTCGGCGGCATGCAGGTCTCGCTCGCCGCGTTCAGCGAGTCGATCGGCGAACCCGGGCTGAACGGCGTCCTGTACGGCACCTTCGCGGCGGGCAACATGCTCTCCGGCGTCGTGTGCGGCGCCATCGCCTGGAAGGCCGCCCCGCAGCGCCGCCTCGTGGTCGGCTACACGGCCCTCGCCCTGACCGCGTCCGCCCTGTGGACCGCCCACTCGGCGCTCCCGCTCGCCGGGCTCGGCCTGCTGGTCGGCATGTGCATCGCGCCCGCTCTGATCACCGGCTACACCCTGGTGGAGGACCTGGTCGCGGCCGGCGCCCGCACCGAGGCGTTCACCTGGCTGACCGGCGCGGTCGCGCTCGGCCAGGCGGCCGCGGTCACCGTCGCCGGTCAGCTGGAGGACCGGCTGTGGGACGGCGCCGGATTCCTGGTGCCGCTGGGCGGCACAGTGCTGGCCCTGGTGACCCTGCTGGCACTGCGTTCCCGGCTGGTTCCGCCGTCCCGGCGCCGTACCGTCGCGCGTGGTGTCGGTCACCGCTCGCCGGTCGCGGTGGACTGATCGACGGGAATACGTCACTATGGACCGTCGTTAGCACTCAACGAGTGAGAGTGCCAGGAGGAAGACAGTGCCGACCTATCAGTATCAGTGCACCGAGTGCGGCGAGGGCCTTGAGGCGGTGCAGAAGTTCACCGACGACGCCCTGACCGAGTGCCCCAACTGCGGTGGCCGCCTGAAGAAGGTTTTCTCGGCGGTCGGCATTGTCTTCAAGGGCTCCGGGTTCTACCGGAACGACAGCCGCGGCTCCTCTTCGAGCAGCAGCCCGGCCGCCAAGCCCGCCGCGTCCGGCTCCTCGGACTCCTCGTCCGACACCAAGGCGTCGTCTTCCTCGAAGTCGTCGTCTTCGTCGGCGTCCTCCTCGGCGGCGTCCTCCTCGTCGTCGAGCTCCACCGGCAGCTCCGCCGCCTGAGACTCCTGCCACGAGACCCCGCCGTCACCCGACGGTGGGGTCTTCGGCGTCCCCGGTCGGCGCCGTTTCCCCGGCGTTTTCACCGCCAGCTAGTGTTCTCGTCATGGCGAACGCAGAGATCGGCGTAATAGGCGGCTCGGGCTTCTACTCGTTCCTCGACGACGTGACCGAGATCCAGGTGGACACGCCCTACGGCGCGCCCAGTGACTCCCTCTTCCTCGGCGAGATCGCCGGCCGGAGCGTCGCCTTCCTGCCCCGGCACGGCCGCGGCCACCACCTGCCGCCCCACCGCATCAACTACCGGGCCAACCTCTGGGCCCTGCGGTCGGTGGGCGTGCGCCAGGTCCTCGGTCCGTGCGCGGTGGGCGGCCTGCGGCCCGAGTACGGGCCCGGCACCCTGCTCGTCCCTGACCAGTTCGTGGACCGCACGAAGTCGCGGGCGCAGACGTACTTCGACGGGCTGCCGCTGCCCGACGGCACCGTGCCGAACGTGGTGCACGTCTCCCTGGCCGACCCCTACTGCCCCACCGGGCGGGCCGCCGCGCTGAAGGCCGCCCGCGGCCGGGACTGGGAGCCGGTGGACGGCGGCACGCTGGTCGTGGTGGAGGGCCCGCGGTTCTCCACCCGCGCCGAGTCGCTGTGGCACCAGGCGCAGGGCTGGTCGGTGGTCGGCATGACCGGCCACCCCGAAGCGGCGCTCGCCCGTGAACTGGAGCTGTGCTACACGTCGTTGACGCTCGTGACCGATCTCGACGCGGGCGCGGAGACCGGTGAGGGCGTCTCGCACGACGAGGTGCTGCGGGTGTTCGCGGCCAATGTGGACCGGCTGAGGGGCGTGCTGTTCGACGCGGTGGCGGCCCTGCCGGACACCGCGGCACGCGACTGCCTGTGCGCCGGCGCGCTGGGCGGCATGGATCCGGGGTTCGAGCTGCCGTAGGTGGCGGCGAGACGTTGTACGTGACGGCGGGGGCGGGCAGCGGTACGTGACGGCGGGGGCGGGCTGGCGTAGGGCGTGCGGGTTCGGGTCGCAGTAGATGACGGGGGCGTGCTGCGGTAAGTGACCGCGGAGGCGGGCTGCCGTAGGGCGTGCGGGTTCGGGTCGCCGTAGCCGGAACCTCACGTTCGGGTGGGCGAGTTGTCCACAGGGCGGCCGTCTTCCACCGGCTCCGGCGAGCGGCGGCGCGAGGCGTCATCGTGGCACGCAAGCCGATTCCGCGCCGCAGGTGGTGGTCCTCATGTCCGTCCGTCCCCCGCACTTCTCCCAGCCGGCCTCTCCCTCCCCCGCCCCCACTCCCCCACACCTCCCCCCGCAGACCTCCGCACCCTCTCCCCCCTCTCCCTCCTTTCCCGCGTCGTCCTTTCCGCCCCCGCTTCCCGCCCCGCGCCCGCTGGGCACCGATGCGCCGGCCACCTGCGAGGTCCCTCAGTTCCCGCCGGTGCGGGTGCGCGGCGGGCGGTACGGACTGCAACGGCTGGTCCGGCACCGCAGGCGCGCCGTCGCGGCCGGTCTCGCGGTCACCGCCGCCGCGCTCGTGGCGGCCGGACCGCGTGCCACGACGGATCCGCACCGCGCCGAGGGGGCCCGCGGCCACCCCGCGGCCGAGCCCGTACGGCGGCCCGACGCGGTCGAGGCGGTGACCGCGCCGGTACGGATCGCCGATGCCGCCACCGTCCGGCTGCTGCGGCCCGGCGACCGGGTCGACGTCGTCGCCGCACAGGATCCCACCACGGGCGGCGAGGCCCGCGTGCTCGCGCGCGGTGCGCGGGTGACGAGACTGCCCGAGCCCCTGGACGGCGCCACGGAGAGCGGGGCGCTCGTCGTGCTCTTGGTGCCACGTGACACGGCTGCCCGCCTCGTGGCGGCGAGCGCGACCGCACGGCTGGCGGTGACGCTGTGCTGAACCGGCGCACACATTGTCTTGACGACACGCTGTCAAGTCCCTCGTTCGAGGGAAGAAAATCGACAGGATGGCCGTATGGTGCCGTAGGTTGCGGAGCGCTTTGTTCCACCCCCTGTGCGCACGAGGAGAGTCCCCGAGGTGAGCGAGAAGAAGGAACCGAGCATCTGGCAGGGCTTCAAGGCCTTCTTGATGCGCGGCAACGTCGTCGACCTGGCGGTCGCGGTGGTCATCGGCGCCGCCTTCACGAACATCGTCAACTCGGTGGTGAAGGGCATCATCAACCCGCTGGTCGGGGCGATCGGCACCCAGAACCTCGACCACTACAGCTCGTGCCTCAGCTCGTCGTGCACCGGCACCGACGGCATCCAGCTGATGTGGGGCTCGGTCCTCGGCGCCACGCTGAGCTTCGTGATCACCGCCGCGGTGGTCTACTTCCTGATGGTGCTGCCCATGGCGCGGTACCTGGCCCGGGTCGAGGTCCGCAGAAAGGCCCGGGAGGGCACGCGGGAGGTCATCGAGGTGACCGAGCTTGAGGTACTCAAGGAGATCCGCGACGCGCTGGTCGCGCAGCGCGCCTCGGACGGCGACCGGCGCTAGCGACCCGGCGGGGTCCGCGTCACAGGTGGTGCGGAGGCTTCTCGTCGAGGAAGCGCTTCAGGTCGGCGGCGCCGTCGCCCTCACCGGCCTCGTCCCAGCCGCGGTCCGTGTCGTCCGAGGACTGCTGGCTGAGCGGGTCGTCGAAGACGAGCGCGGCCTTGGGGTCGCGCGGCTCGGGGGCGGGGGCGCTGCTCATGCCTCAAGGGTACGGCCGCGGCTCTTCGGCCTCCGGATCCGTGCCCGTATGTGAACCGGCCCACAAGATTTCAGTGAGGTTTTCTGCTGTGCTGAGAGGCATGACGCCCAGTTCCGCCCCGCCGCCCGCCTCCGCGGGCGTGCCCCAGACACCCCGTCCACTGCGCCGGCTCACCGCCCGCGGACGCGGTGAGCCGCACCGCGTCGCCACGCCGCTCGAACTCTTCTTCGACCTGTGCTTCGTCGTGGCCGTCGCGCAGGCGGGCGTCGAGCTGGTGCACGCGGTGGCGGAGGGCCACGCGGGCAACGGCATCCTCCACTACGCGATGCTGTTCTTCGCCATCTGGTGGGCCTGGATGAACTTCTCCTGGTTCGCCTCGGCGTACGACAACGACGACGCGCTCTACCGCATCGTCACCCTCGTCCAGATCGCCGGTGTCCTGGTCCTGGCCTCGGGGATCCCACGGGCGTTCGAGCACCATGACTACCTCGCGGTCTGGCTGGGCTACGCGATCATGCGGTTGGCGATGGTCGCGCAATGGCTGCGGGCCGCGAGCACCGCGGAGGGCGCCGAGCGGACCACGGCCCTCAGATACGCCGGCGGTGTGCTGCTCTGCCAGGTCGGCTGGCTCGGCCTGGTGGTGCTGCCGGCTCCCGCGCGGTCCTGGGTGTTCCTGGTGATGGTGATCGTGGAACTGTGCGTGCCGCTGTGCGCGGAGCGGCACCACAGCACCGCCTGGCATCCGCACCACATCGCCGAGCGGTACGGGCTGTTCACGATCATCGTGCTCGGCGAGACGATCGCCGCGGCCACGGTCGCCGTGAAGTCCGCCGGGGCCGAGCACAGCGCTCTCGGCACGCTCCTGCCGATCGCCGCCGGCGGCCTGCTGATCGTCTTCTCGGCCTGGTGGATCTACTTCGCGGTACCCATCCACGGGCATCTGCGCTCCAGCAGAGAGGCGTTCCTGTGGGGCTACGGCCACTATGTGGTCCTCGCCTCGGCGGCCGCGATCGGTGCCGGACTCGAAGTGGCGGTCGAGGAGGCGGTGGGCAAGGCGCACCTGTCGACCCTGTCCGCCTCGGCGGCCGTCACCCTGCCCACGGCGCTCTATCTGCTGACGGTATGGGCCCTGCACGCGCGCCACTTCAAGGCGGGCATCGCCCAGCAACTGGTGCTGCCGGCAGCGGCGTTGCTGGTGATCTGCTGCACCTTCCTGGGCCACTGGGCGGTGCTCGCGGCGGGCATCGTGGCCGCCCTGGCGGTGACGACAGGGGTCACCCTGACGGCCCGCGCCACACCCCACGGAACCGGAAGAAAGGCAAGACGGGCCACCTCCCCCACCTGACCCCACGAGCACGCCCACTGCCCGACGCCATGGGCTACGCGCCCCGCGCCCGGGGGTACGTCAACCGCCCGACGCCATGGGCCACGTCCACCGCCCCACGCCAGGGTTACCTCCACTGCCCGACCCCACGGGCCACGCCCACCGCCCGTCCCACGGACCAGGCTCCCCGGCCCGGCCGCCCCGGCCCCGAGCACCGGCACCCCGACCGACCCTCCCCGCACCCGCCCAGGCCACGCCCGTCGGCCGGCCAGCCGTGCCCGGCGAGCAGCCCAGCACGCACCGGGCACGGCCGTCGGCCAGCCCCAGCCGCCCCCTCCCGGCCCGGCACCCCCTGCCCGGCCGCCCATCGGTAGCCGCACCCCTTCCACCACCGCCGAGCGTGCCCGTCCACAAACTCGGCCTCCCGGGGGCTCGTCTCCGGGAGGAGACTGGCCGGCATGACAGTTGACGCATTGACGGACGTCGCCGGGCTTCGGGTGGGTCACGCGACCCGGACCGGCGGTGGGCTGCTCACCGGGACCACGGTCGTCCTCGCCCCGGAGGGCGGCGCCGTGGCCGCCGTGGACGTGCGGGGCGGCGGGCCCGGCACCAAGGAGACCGACGCCCTGGACCCGCGCAACCTGGTGCGTACGGTCGAGGCGGTCGTGCTCACCGGCGGCAGCGCGTACGGCCTGGACGCTGCCTCCGGGGTGATGGCCTGGCTTGAGGAGCGCGGGCGCGGGGTGCGGGTCGGGGCGGACCCCGCGCATGTCGTGCCGGTGGTGCCCGCCGCCTGTGTCTTCGACCTCGGGCGGGGCGGCGACTTCCGGGCGCGCCCGGACGCGGCCACGGGGCGTGCGGCGGTCGAGGACGCCGCGGCGAGCGCCCCGGGCACGCCGGTCGCCGAGGGGTGTGTGGGCGCGGGTACGGGCGCCGTGGTGGGGCGGCTCAAGGGCGGGGTCGGCACCGCGAGCACGGTCCTCGGCTCGGGGATCACGGTGGCCGCGCTGGTGGTGGCCAACGCGGCGGGGTCGGCGCTGGATCCGCGGACGGGTGTGCTCTACGGGGAGCTGTTCCAGGGACGGGTGACGTATCCGGAGGCGCACATCCACGAGGCCGCAGGCCGGCGCCTTTCCGAGGCCGCCGCGCGGAACCAGGCGCCGCCGCTCAACACCACGCTGGCCGTGGTCGCCACCGACGCGGACCTCTCGAAGGCGCAGGCGCAGAAGGTGGCGGGCACCGCGCACGACGGCATCGCGCGGGCCGTGCGACCGGTGCATCTGCTCAACGACGGCGACACGGTCTTCGCGCTGGCCACGGGAGACCGTCCGCTCGACGCCGGGAACCCGCTCGCGCTCAACGACATCCTCGCGGCGGGCGCCGACGTGGTGACGCGCGCGATCGTGAAGGCCCTGCGGGCCGCGGAGCCGGTGGCCGGACCGGGCGGGACATGGCCGTCGTACGAGGAGTTGTACGGCACCCTGTAGGCGAGACGGCACGGCCGCGGGGAAGTGCGGTCCGACCGGCGGTTTTTGACGGGACATCGGGCCGCACGGGAACTTTCCCGGCGGCCCCCGCGTTTTCGTGGCGTACGTTTTCTCGGTTCCCGGACATGATGTCCGATGGAGGGGCTACGGTATGCACCCACAAGGTGACATGCAGCAACGCCGGGAGAAGCCTTGAGCGTTCCGTACGAGACGGCAGCGTGCGAAGCCGCCGAGTCGCCCGAGTCTGCGGAGGAGCACCTCGCGCGGCTCCTCGGCCGCGCCCTGAACTCCTTCGAACTGCCCGACGAGGCGATACAGCGGCTCGACTGCGCGCTGGCGCACGACAGTTCGCTGCACTCCGCGCACCACAGCGCCGGCCTGCACCGGGAGACGTACCGGCACACCTGGCTGCTCACGGACGGCTCGGCGGTCACGCTCTGGGAGCTGGTGCACAACACCGCGCCCGGCAGCGAGCCCCAGCACGAGGTGTACGCGGACGAAGAGGAACTGCAGGCCGCCACCGCCCGGCTGCCGCTGCCGTCGCACGACCCGGACTTCGAACTGCCGGTGCTGGTGCAGTTGCCGCCGGTCCCCGCGCCGCGGCACGCGTACGCACCGGACGACTCCGCGGACCACGCGCGCCGGCTGCTGCGCCGCGCGGAGAACGCGGACCGGCCGGACCGGGAGACGGCGGCGCTGCTCGCGACGGCGTTCGCGCACCAGATCTCCCAGGCGTTCGGCCGCCCGGGGCGGGCCGGCCGGGCGAGGCTCGGCTTCGCGCTGTACGAGCACGCGTTCCTGCTGCATGACGGCAGTGAACTGTCCCTGTGGGAGGTCGAGCACACGGCGACGCCCGACGGACGCCACATGTGCGAGGTGTACATCACGGAGGACGCGGCCCGCGCCGCCATGGAGCGCCGGGCGGCCCGCCGGTCCTGAGGCGTCCGGGCCCGGCGGGCCGGTGCGCCGCGCGGCGCTCGTCAGCGTCGGCCGAGCCGCCGTACCAGGCCGGCGAACGCGTCCTGTTCCGCCGGGGTGAGTTCGACGGCCTCCAGATGGGGCGCCGCCTGACGCTGGCGCGGAAGCCCGGACAGGTCGTGGCCCGAACGCTCGGCGGCGCCCCCGGAGCGGGCCCGGCGCAGCAGGAGCACCAGCACGGCCGCCCAGGCGACGGCCGCCAGGACCAGCAGGGTCAGGCCCAGCATCGCGAGGATCGAGACGTCATCAGGCATGCGCCCCAGTAGACACCACGGTCCGGACCTTACGGCCCGGACCGTGAGCTATCTCGCAGGTGCCGTGAATCACTCACAACACCCCAAACGGACAGGCGCGTCGGCGCCTACGCCGCCACCGCCTGCCTCGCCTGCGCCGGTGCGGTGGACGGGTTCGCCGCCGGTTCCGCGGTGCCCTCCGGGGCCGGCCTGCGCAGGCCCTTGAGGAGGACGACCAGCGCTGTCGTGACGCACACGCCGGCCGCGATGGCGACCAGGTAGAGCAGCGGGTTGCCGATCAGCGGGACCACGAAGATGCCGCCGTGCGGGGCGCGCAGGGTGGCGCCGAAGGCCATCGACAGGGCGCCGGTGATCGCACCGCCGACCATCGAGGACGGGATGACGCGCAGCGGGTCCGCCGCCGCGAACGGGATCGCGCCCTCCGAGATGAAGGAGGCGCCCAGCACCCAGGCGGCCTTGCCGTTCTCGCGTTCGGTCTGGGTGAAGAGCCTGCCGCGCACGGTCGTGGCCAGGGCCATCGCCAGCGGCGGCACCATGCCGGCCGCCATCACCGCGGCCATGATCTTCATCGCGGAGTCGCTGGGGCTCGCGACCGCGATGCCGGCCGTGGCGAAGGTGTAGGCGACCTTGTTGACCGGGCCGCCGAGGTCGAAGCACATCATCAGGCCGAGCAGGCCGCCCAGCAGGACGGCGTTGGCGCCGCTGAGGCCGTTGAGCCAGTCCGTCATGCCCTTCTGCGCCGAGGCGATGGGCTTGCCGATCACGACGAACATCAGGAACCCGACGATCGCCGAGGAGATCAGCGGGATCACCACCACCGGCATGATGCCGCGCAGCGCCGTCGGGATCTTGACCTTCTGGATCGACAGCACCACGCCACCGGCGATCAGACCGGCCGCCAGACCGCCGAGGAAGCCGGCGTTGATGGTCAGCGAGATCGAGCCGCCGACGAAGCCGGGGACGAGCCCTGGGCGGTCCGCCATGCCGTAGGCGATGTAGCCGGCCAGCACCGGGACCAGGAAACCGAAGGCCACACCGCCGATCTGGAACAGCAGCGCGCCCCAGCTGTCGGCCTGGGTCCACACGAAGTGGTCCATGACCGACGGCGCCTTGTTGATCTTGTAGCCGCCGATCGCGAAGCCGAGGGCGATGAGCAGGCCGCCCGCGGCGACGAAGGGGACCATGTAACTGACGCCGGACATCAGCCACTTGCGCAGCCTGGTGGCGTAGCCCTCGGTGGCGTCGCCGGAGCGCTCGACCGGGGTGCCGCCCGGCTTGGCGGCGGCCGTGACCTCGCCGCGTTCGGCTCTGTCGCGGACCTCGGCGATCAGCTCGCCGGGGCGGTTGATGCCCGCCTTCACACCGACGTCGACGGTCGGCTTGCCGGCGAAGCGGTCCTTGTCGCGGACGGGCACGTCGTGCGCGAAGATCACGGCGTCGGCCGCCGCGATCACGGCCGGGTCGAGCCGGGTGAAGCCGGCCGAGCCCTGGGTCTCGACGACGACCTCGACGCCCGCCTCACGGCCCGCGTTCTCCAGCGACTCGGCGGCCATGTAGGTGTGGGCGATACCGGTCGGGCAGGAGGTGACGGCGACGATGCGGAACGGTTGCTCCGCCGCGGCGGCCCGGTCCGCCGCGTCCGCCGCGGGAACGTCCTGGTCGACCGCGCCGGCGGCGCTGCCCGCCGTGGCGCCGGCGGAGGCCGCCGCCGGCGCCACGGCGGTGTCCTCGGAGCCGTGCGCGCCACCGGCGGCGGCGCCGCGAGCGGCCTCGGGAACCCCCTCGGAACCCTCCGCGGCCGGTGTCGGCTCGGCCGTCGGCGGCTCGTCACCGCGGATCAGCGCCGCCGCCGCCCGCGGGTCGGCCGCCGACCGCAGCGCGGACGTGAACTCGGCGTTCATCAGATGGCGGGCCAGCGACGACAGGATCGTGAGGTGGGCGTCGTCGGCACCGGCCGGGGCCGCGATCAGGAAGATCAGGTCGGCCGGACCGTCCGCCGCACCGAAGTCGATCCCGGCGGCGCTGCGCCCGAAGGCCAGCGTCGGCTCGGTGACGTGCTCGCTGCGGCAGTGCGGGATGCCGATGCCGCCGTCCAGGCCGGTCGGCATCTGCGCCTCACGGGCGGCCACGTCGGCGAGGAAGCCCTCCAGGTCGGTCACCCGGCCCAGGGCCACCATGCGCTCGGCGAGGGCGCGTGCCGCCGCTTCCTTGGTGTCGGCGGACAGGTCGAGATCGACCAGGTCCGCGGTGATCATGTCGCTCATCGCGGGCTCCTTCGCTCGCGTATCGCCCGGGGAGTCGGGTGGACGGGAGAGGTGGGGACAGGGGTGGTGGTGGCGGGGGTGGTGTGGGGGACGGTGAGGGTGGTGCCGGCCGGTGAAGCGGCGCCGTGCCGGCTCCGGTCCGGTTCGCGGGCGCGGGCCGGCGCCGGGGTCGTACGGCCGCTCATGACACCGGCTCCGTGAGTTCGCGGTCCGTCGGGGGCCGTTCCGTGACCGTCACCGCCGCCGGGTCCAGGTCGGCCGGTGTCGGCATCACGCTGCCGGGCAGTTGGACGGCCGCCGCGCCGTGCGCGACGGCGGAGGCCAGCGCGTCGGGCCCGCTGCCGCCCGCGATCAGGAAGCCGGCCAGGGACGCGTCACCGGCGCCGACATTACTGCGTACGACGTCGACGCGGGCGCTGCCGAACCAGGCGCCCGTACCGTCCACGAGCAGCTGCCCGTCGGCGCCGAGGCTCGCGAGCACGGCCCGCGCGCCCCTCTCGCGCAGTTCCTCGGCCGCCTTCACCGCGTCGCCGACCGTCGCCAGGGGGCGGCCCACGGCCTCCGCCAGTTCCTCGGCGTTCGGCTTCACGACGTCCGGGCGCTCCCGGAGCGCCGCCAGCAGGGCCGGGCCGGAGGTGTCCAACGCGATGCGGGCGCCGACGGCGTGCGCCCGCGCGACCAGGTCGGCGTACCAGGCGGGTGCCAGTCCGCGCGGCAGGCTGCCGCAGCAGGCGATCCAGTCCGCGTGCCGGGACTGCCCGCGCACGGTCTCCAGCAGTAGTTCCTGCTCGGCCGCGGACAGCTCGGGACCGGGTGCGTTGATCTTCGTGAGCACCCCGTCGGCCTCCGCGAGTGCGATGTTCGAGCGAGTGGCCCCGGCGACCGGGACCGGGGCGACCTCGATGCCCTGCGCGTCCAGCAGTTCGGCGACGAGTGCGCCCGGCGCGCCGCCCAGGGGCAGTACGGCGACCGTGCGGCGGCCGGCGGCGGCCACGGCGCGGGAGACGTTCACGCCCTTGCCGCCGGGGTCCATGCGTTCGCCGGTGGCGCGGATGACCTCACCGCGCTCCAGCGCGGGGACCTCGTAGGTGCGGTCGAGGGACGGGTTGGGGGTGACGGTGAGGATCATGCGCGCACCACTTCCGTGCCGCCGCGCTCGATGGCGTCGGCGTCTTCGGGGCTCAGCCCGCTGTCGGTGATCAGCAGGTCCACGTCGCCCAGGTCGCCGAAGCGGGCGAAGTGCTCCTGGCCGTGCTTGGCGGAGTCGGCGAGCAGGACCACGCGGCGGGCCGCGGTGACCGCCGCGCGCTTGACCGCCGCCTCGGCGAGGTCGGGGGTGGTCAGACCGTGCTCGGTGGAGAAGCCGTTGGCGGCGACGAACAGCAGGTCGGCGCGGATCTCGCCGTAGGCGCGCAGCGCCCAGGCGTCCACGGCGGCCCGGGTACGGTGCCGGACCCGCCCGCCGACCAGATGGAGCTGGATGCCCGGGTGGTCGGCGAGCCGCGCCGCGATCGGCAGGCTGTGCGTGACGACCGTGAGCTGGGCCTCCAGCGGGATGGCCGCGGCGAGCCGGGCCACCGTGGTGCCGGCGTCGAGGATCAGCGTGCCCTCGGCCGGCAGTTCGGCGAGGGCCGCCTTGGCGATGCGGTCCTTCTCGTCGGCGGCCGTGGACTCGCGCTCGGTGAGGTCCGGCTCGAAGTCGAGGCGCCCGGCCGGAATGGCGCCGCCGTGCACCCGGCGGAGCAGGCCGGCCCGGTCGAGGGCCTTCAGGTCGCGGCGGATGGTCTCCGCGGTGACCTGGAACTCCTCGGCCAGCGACACCACGTCGACCCGGCCGCCCTCACGGGCGAGCCGCAGGATCTCCTGCTGCCGCTCCGGTGCGTACATGCCCGCTTGCCTCCGAACCTTGCCCGAACGTGTGGTTTCTCCTGAAGGCTACGCCCGAATTTCCGGGAAGTAAACAGACCCAGAAACCAACCAGACACAACCGGACTCCCACAGGCCCGACAGGCTCTGCACCGGCACAGGCCCCGGCGCGCACGCAAGGCTCGGTGAACGGGCCTGAGCTTGACGGGCCCACCGACCCCGGTCAGATATCCGGAGTCGCCGGCCGTCCCGGACTCGACAGGCACACCAGACGTGGCGCAGGCCCCAGACCCCGCGGGGCTCAGCCCACGCGCCGGGCTGGCGGACGCACCGGCGTGGGTTCCAGGCGCGGAGGTGGTGGTCGAGCGCCGGGCGTGGTGCGTGCCCCGGGCCTGGTGGACGGACCGGGGCCTTGGCGGGGCGTTTCTGGCGCGGGGAGGCCCCGGGGCATCATGGCGCCGGACCCTGTTCGGGAGGGATGCCTGTGGACGGTGTTCACCAGTTCGCCCCGTCGCAGCGGGCTGCGCCGGGCTGGGCGCGGGCCCGAGACTCGACAGGCGCTCCGGACGTGGCGCACGCCTCAGCCTCGGCGTGCGCACCAGATCCGGCAGGCACACCGGACTGGTGCAGGCCCCCGGACTCGGCGGGCGCCCACGGCTTGGAGCAGGGAGTCGCGGCGGTTGACGGAGCCGTACCGGCTGGTGTCGACCGGGCGTCGGTGGTACCTCGTCGCCTACGACCTCGACCGGGACGACTGGCGCACGTTCCGGGTCGACCGGGTGGGCGAGCCGTTCGCGACCGGGACGCGGTTCGCTCCGCGGGAGCTGCCGACGGGCGGTGCGGCGGAGTATCTGCGGCGGTCGATCCACCGGCGGCAGGAGACGTACGGGGTCGTGGTGGCCTTCGCCGCGCCGGCGGACGTCGTCGCCCCGCGCCTGCCCGCCTGGCTCGGCACGCCGGAGCCGGCCGACGGAGGGGGCTGTGTCGTACGCGGCACCAGTGGCGAGCCCGTGGACTGGCTCGCGCTGCGGCTGGCCCTCGTCGGCCACGAGTTCACCGTCCGGGAGCCGCCGCAACTGATCGAGTGCGTACGGAAGTTGGCAGCCCGCCTGACACGCGCCGCGGGCTGACCCCCGCGGTCACCCGGTCGGGCACCCGGTCCGCGCTCCCGTCCGCCCGGCTCAGGTGCTCGGCCACGGGAAGCCGTGCAGTGCGGCCAGGTTGCGCAGGGCGAGTGCCGCGGGGCCCTCCTCGCCCGTGGCCGCCGCAGAGCCCGCGGCCCACGACTCGACGGCCACCCGCACCGCCGCGCTCGCCACCGCCGCACCGAACTGCAGTTCCGGAGAGACAACGCCGCCGGAGGCGTCGGGTCCGGCACCGGGGCCATCAGGTCCGGAGGCGGGTCCGGCACCGGGGCCATCAGGTCCGGAGGCGGGTCCGGCACCGGGTCCGTCGGGGCCCGCGGCGGTGGTCGGCGGGCGCAGGCGGGACGCGAGGACGTCCGCCAGTGTCCGCTCCGCCGTCTGGCACACCTCGGCCCACACCCGGCGCAGCGCCGGGCTGGTGTCGGCGAGGCGGACGAGGGTGCGGACCCACTCCCAGGAGGCGGCGGAGACCCCGCTGCCCGGAGTCAGCACGTACCGGGTGGCATGCTCCAGGGCCGCGGGCAGCGGGAGGTCGGCCGGAGCGGTGCGGACGGCTTCCGCCCAGCGCTGGGCGCCCGCCGCGTAGAGCGGGGCGACGGCCTCCTCCTTGGTGGCGAAGTACCGGTAGAAGGTGCGCGGGGCGATGCCGGCGGCCTGGGCGATGTCCTCGGCGCGGGTGGCCCGCAGTCCCTGACCGGCGAAGAGCCGGGCCGCCGCGCGGGCGATCTCCGCACGGGTCTCCGCCTTGCGCCGCTCGGTCAACGAGCCGGAGACAGCTCCCGGCAGCCCGGAAAGCGCCTGGTCGGAACCGGGATCGAGGGGACTCGCCATGCTCACGTCGGCAGGCTATGCCCCTGTGGCAGAATCTGCCATTCGGTGGGCCACCCCGTGGTTCAGGTACGGGGTGCCCCACCGGCACGCCTCAGCCGGCTGCATGACGAGAACGGCCCGCCTCAGTCGGCGGCATGACGAGACCGACGCGACGGCCCGCGGGCGGCGCGGGCGACCGGGGCAGGAAGAAGGCAAGAAGAAACCGGGCTCCGGCGCCCGGGGGGGATAGGCGCCGAAGCCCGGCTCTGGGAAGGTCCCGGCGCCGGGGGGAGTGCGTCGGGACGTGGCTCAAGGGACCGTGGGCGGCCACGGGTTGCGGGCCCGGGCCCCCGATCCCCAACTCCTGGGCCCGGAGAGTTTGTTCCCGGGCTCCGGGGAGTTGAAGCGACGGTACACAGCCATGTTTGCGCGGTCTTCCGCCACCCGGCGCACGCGGGGGGCGACGGTCGCACGGCGCCTGCGGCGAAGGAGCCGCGCGCCCCGCACATCCGGCTCCCGCCGCTCACGCGGCGGCGTCGAAACCGGTCTGGCGGGCCAGCTTCTTCAGCTCCAGCAGCGCGTGCTTCTCGATCTGGCGGATGCGCTCACGCGTCAGGCCGTGCTCCTTGCCGACCTCGGTCAGCGTGCGCTCCCGGCCGTCCTCGATGCCGTAGCGCATCTTGATGATGGAGGCCGTGCGCTCGTCGAGGCGGCCGATCAGCTCGTCCAGACCCTCGCTGCGCAGCAGCGTGAGGACGGACTGCTCGGGCGAGACCGCCGAGGTGTCCTCCAGCAGGTCGCCGAACTGGGTCTCGCCCTCGTCGTCCACCGACATGTTCAGGGAGACCGGGTCACGGGCCCAGTCGAGCACGTCGGTGACGCGCTCCGCCGTGGAACCCAGCTCGGTGGCGATCTCCGCGGGCTCGGGGTCGCGGCCGTTCTCCCGGTTGAACTCGCGCTGCACCCGTCGGATGCGGCCCAGTTCCTCGACCAGGTGGACGGGCAGGCGGATGGTGCGGGACTGGTCCGCGATGGAGCGGGTGATCGCCTGGCGGATCCACCACGTCGCGTACGTGGAGAACTTGAAGCCCTTGCGGTAGTCGAACTTCTCGACCGCGCGCACCAGGCCCGCGTTGCCCTCCTGGATCAGGTCCAGCAGCGGCAGGCCGCTGCGCGGGTAGCGCCGGGCGACGGCCACGACCAGGCGGAGGTTGGATCGGATGAAGACGTCCTTGGCCCGCTCCCCCGCGTCGACCAGGGCCTGAAGCTCCTCACGGGTGGCGTCCGTGCGGGACTCCTCCTCGCCGTCGAGGACCTGCTGCGCGAACACGCCCGCCTCTATGGTCTGGGACAGCTCGACTTCCTTGGCGGCGTCGAGCAGCGGCGTACGCGCGATCTCGTCGAGGTACATGCCGACGAGGTCGCGGTCCGCGATCTCGCCGCCACGGGCGCGGACGCTGCTTGCCGAGTTGGCCGTCTCTCCCCCAGCGGTCTGGGAGGCACCCCCAGGGGCGGACTGACGACGGGCGACGGCACGGGTTGCCATGCGTGCTCCCTTTCGAATCGGGGTCCCCCGGTCCGGCCGGAGCCGGGGCCGGGAGAGGGCCGGCGGGTGGTCCTGCTGAACGCTCAGCACTCAGAGAACTCCTCGGACTCTCGTTGAGTGCCCTGCATCCGAAGGAAACAACGACTGGAATCCGGACAGAATTCCCAACCCGCCCCCCAGTTTTTCTGATCATGCAGTACCCTGTGCCGCCACACGAGGAGGCGCGATGCCGTCGGAGCGTACGGATGTGCAGGTCAGGGCGGGGGCCGAGGGCGACCTCGAAGCGCTCACCGACCTCTACAACCACTACGTACGCGAGACCCCGATCACATTCGATACCGCGATCTTCACCGCGGAAGAGCGCCGCCCTTGGCTGCTCTCCCATCCCGTAGACGGTCCGTACCGTCTGATGGTTGCCGTGGCCGCGGACTCTCAGGAAATTCTGGGCTACGCCACATCGAGCCCTTACCGTGCGAAGCCCGCGTACGGCACCTCGGTGGAGACCACGGTGTACGTCGCCCCGCGCGCCGGCCGCCGCGGCATCGGCACGCTGCTCTACCAGGCGCTCTTCGACGCCCTGGCCGGACAGGACCTGCACCGCGCCTACGCGGGCATCGCGCAGCCGAACACGGCGTCCACGCGGCTGCACGAACGCTTCGGCTTCCGCCACGTCGGCACGTACCGCGAAGTGGGCCGCAAGTTCGGCCGCTACTGGGACGTCGCCTGGTACGAAAAGGAACTCTGAGCCACACCCCCGTCACAACCCCGGCGCGCCCCGGGGCACGCCACGACGCTCAGCCGAACTGGACCGAGCGCTTCGCCATTCCCAGCCAGAAGCCGTCGATCACCGACTTCGGTACGGCCGGGCCGGCGCCGTCGTCCGCCGCGCCCATGGTGACGAACAGCGGAGCGAAGTGCTCGGTGCGCGGATGCGCGTAGCGGCCGGCCGGTGCCTTGTCGAGGAAGTCGAGCAGGGCGTCCCAGTCGCGGGCTTCGAGCGCCCGGCGGCCCCAGTCGTCGAACTCGGAGGACCAGGCGGGCACCCCGCCGCCGGTATGGCGCAGCGCGGCCAGGTTGTGGGTGAAGAAGCCGGAGCCGACGATCAGCACGCCCTCGTCGCGCAGCGGCGCCAGCCTGCGGCCGATCTCCATCAGGCGCACCGGGTCGAGGGTCGGCATGGAGATCTGCAGGACGGGGATGTCGGCCGCGGGGAACATCTCGACGAGGGGGACGTACGCGCCGTGGTCGAGGCCGCGGTCCGGGATGTCCTGGACCGGAGTGCCGGGCGCGCGCAGCAGTTTGCGCACGGATTCGGCCAGCTCCGGGGCGCCGGGCGCCGCGTAGGTGACCTGGTAGTAGTGCTCGGGGAAGCCCCAGAAGTCGTAGACGAGGGGGACGGTCCGGACGGCGCCGAGGGCGAGCGGCGCCTCCTCCCAGTGGGCGGAGACCATGAGGATGGCCTTGGGCCGCGGCAGTCCTGCGGACCAGGCGGCGAGCTGGCCGGGCCAGACGGGGTCGTCGGCGAGCGGCGGGGCGCCGTGGCTCAGATAGAGGGCGGGCATGCGTTCCTGCGCGGCGGCGGACATGACGGCGGCTCCCTCCGGTGGACCGGGTGGCAGGGCGCCCCGCGGCCAGTTGCTTTAAACCTCAAGCTCTCACCGAAGACCGTACGCCCAACTTGTTCAAGTTTCAAGGAGATGCCTCGTACAGTGGACCTCATGGACACGGCACCCGGCTCCGCCCCGCAGCACCGCTGGCTCACCGACGACGAACAGCGCGTGTGGCGCTCGTACCTGAACGCCACCACCCTGCTGGAGGACCACCTCGACCGCCAGCTACAGCGTGAGGCGGGCATGCCGCACATCTACTACGGACTGCTCGTCCAGCTCGCCGAGGCCCCACGCCGCCGGCTGCGGATGACCGAGCTGGCCATGAAGGCGAAGATCACCCGCTCCCGCCTCTCGCACGCCGTCGCCCGCCTGGAGAAGAACGGCTGGGTGCGCCGCGAGGACTGCCCCGCCGACAAGCGCGGCCAGTTCGCGGTGCTGACCGAGGACGGCCACGAGGTGCTGCGGCGCACCGCTCCCGGCCATGTGGCGGCCGTGCGCCAGGCGCTGTTCGAGCGGCTGACCCCCGAGCAGCAGAAGGCCCTCGGCGAGATCATGGAGATCGTCGCCGAGGGCCTTCAGCCGAACGAGGCGGGTGCGGACCTGCCCTGGCTCCGCTGAGCCGCTCCCGCAGGGAGCCGGGGCAGGTCCCGGACCTCACCCGGAGCACCGGGCAGGTCCCGGACGTCGTACGCGCGCGGCGTCCCCTTCCGCGCCCGCACGACACAGGCCGAGCGGGTACCCGGGCGGTTCAGTGGGCGACCACCGGCACCGCCACGTCGTCCTCGACGCCCTCGCCCGTGGCCGCCGCGCCACCGGGACGGCCGGCGTTGACGAGGGTCAGGGCGATGGCCGCGGCGGCCACCAGGATGCCGACGGCGAACCAGATGGCGCTGGTGTAGCCCTCCACCATGCCCTGGAGCTGCACCAGCTGCCGCTGCTGCCCGTTGGTCGCGGTCGCGATGTGGTCCTTGATGTACGAGGTCGTCGCGGAGGCGGCGATCGTGTTCAGCAGCGCCGTGCCGATCGCGCCGCCCACCTGCTGCGAGGTGTTGACCATCGCGGAGGCGACACCCGCGTCCCGCGGCTGGACGCCCTGCGTGGCCAGCGACATGGCGGGCATGAACGCCGTACCCATGCCGAGGCCGAGCAGCACCATCGCGGGCAGCACCGTCGAGGCGTAGGTGGAGCCGATCTCCAGCTGGGCCAGCAGGAACATGCCCGCCGCGGCGACCAGGAAGCCCGGACCCATCAGCAGCCGGGGCGCGACCCGGGTCATCAGGCGGGTACCGATCTGCGTCGAACCGGTGATCATGCCCACGACCATCGGCAGGAAGGCGAAGCCGCTCTGGATCGGCGAGTAGCCCTTGACGACCTGGAGGTAGTAGGTGAGGAACAGGAAGGTGCCGAACATCGCGATGATCGCGAGACCCAGCGAGAGGTAGACGCCGCCGCGGTTGCGGTCGGTGATCACACGCAGCGGCAGCAGCGGCGCCTTGACCTTGGCCTCGGTGACCACGAAGGCCAGCAGCAGCACCGCCGACGCGACGAACAGTCCGATCGTCACCGAGTCGCCCCAGCCGTCGGACTCGGCGCGGGTGAAGCCGTAGACCAGCGAGACCAGGCCCAGGGTGGACAGGATGACGCCGGGGACGTCGAGCGGGGAGCGGTTGCGGCCGCCCTCCGGCTCACGGATGACGAAGTAGGCGCCGGCCGCGGCGACGATCGCGAACGGGATGTTGACGAAGAACGTCCAGCGCCAGTCCAGGTACTCGGTGAGCACACCGCCGAGGATGAAGCCGACGGCGCCGCCGCCACCGGCGATCGCACCGTAGATGCCGAACGCCTTGGCGCGCTCCCGGGCGTCCGTGAACATCACGGCGAGCAGGGACAGCGCGGCGGGCGCGAGCAGGGCACCGAAGACACCCTGAAGGGCGCGGGCGCCGAACATCATCGCGCCGGTGGTCGCCGCGCCGCCGAGCGCGGAGGCCGCGGCGAAACCGACCAGACCGATCACGAAGGCGCGCTTGCGGCCCCACAGGTCGGCGACCCGGCCGCCGAACAGGAGCAGCCCGCCGAACGCGAGGGCGTAGGCCGTGACGACCCACTGCCGGTTGCCGTCGGAGATGCCCAGGTCCTGCTGGGCGGAGGGCAGGGCGATGTTCACGATGGTGGCGTCGAGGACCACCATCAGCTGGGCGAGCGCGATGAAGACGAGCGCTTTCCAGCGGTTGGCGTCGGGGACGCCGGTGGCCTTTGAGGCTGTTTCAGACATGGGGGTACCCATTTCGGGACTTCGGGACTTCTTGACCTTCACAAGGGAAGGCCGGGACGTCGTGACGGAACGATGATCGAAAATGGACGGCGCGTCGCCGCTGACGGCCGGATGTGGTGTGCAACGCCGTGACCGGCGCGGAAGACGAACGTGCCCGACGCGGAAGCGGTCGTGGTACGCGGATACGGACGTGACTGACGTGCTGCGAGAAGGCCGGTTCACGGCCCGGGACTGAGCGTCAGGTCTGGCGCAGATCCTCCATGGTCGCCGCCGTGCCCGGCAGGGCGGAGCGGGCCGGGGCCCGCAACCCGTCCAGGAACAGCTGAAGGTGCCGGTGGACGAAGGGGTCCAGGCTGAGACAGCCGAGACCGGCCGGCGGCCGGGACAGCTGGGCCACCGCGACCATGACGTCCCCGACGCCGACGTCCGGCCGGAGCTGGCCCGCAGCCCTGGCCCGGTCCATGACCTCGCCGATGAGGTTTTCGGTGCGCTCCCGCGCGGCCTTCAGGTCGGGGTGGTTCTGGTCGAAGGTGCTGCAGACCATCGGGCACAGCGCGCTGATCCGCTCGTCCGCGGCGACGTGCACGAAACGCTCCAGCGCCTCGAAGGCGTCCCCGGTCTCCGCGAGCGCCTGCTCGGCCGCCTCCGCGGTACGGTCCATCACGGAGCAGACGACCTCGCGTACGAGCGAATCGCGGTCGGGGAAGTTGCGGTACACCGTGGCGTTGCCGACGCCGGCCCGGCGGGCGATGTCGTCGAACGGCACATCCGGGCCGTGTTCCACGAACATCTCCCGGGCGGCGCCGACGATCCGCTCGCGGTTGCGCAGGGCGTCGGCGCGGGGCCTGGTCGCCTTGCGCTGCACGGCGGTCGCGGTCTGCACGGCGTACTCCTCGGTCGGTGGGCTGGGCTTCTCGTTCGGTTTGCTTGGGCTTCGGTCGGTTTACTGGCCTGGTTCACGGGATCCGGGGAAGGACTCCCCGTTTCCGCACGGACACAGGTCTAAACGGGGAAACGATCCCCGGATATTTCCCGCCCACCGAAAGATTCCTGTGACCTGAGTCACACCCATTCGGCCCGAGAAACCCACGTTCGGTCTCCTCCAGCGCGCGCCCGGCGCCCCGACGACTCAGGGTGATCGCAAGGGTGCAGCCGGAGACCGGCGGCTGCCGTGGAGCGAAAGGCCCCTGCATGCAGCCGCAGTCGCAGCCGCAGCCGATCGCCCGTCGGATACGCCCGCGGCGCGTGGCCGCTCTCGCCTCCGTGACCGCCCTGACCCTGGCGGTCAGCACCTCCGCCGGGACCGGACGCCTCATACCCGGCGCCACCACCGCGGGCGCCGGCTCCGTCCCCGGCCTGGCCCGCACCGCAGCCCTCGCCCCCTGCCTCATCAACGGCGCCCGCGAGGTCCAGATGACGGAGGGCGTCCCCACCGCCGGCGGCTACGCCCGCTCCACCGGCACCGTCCGCGCACTGACCTTGATGGTCGACTTCCCCGACGCGCCCGGCGAGGGCGACGCCCTCGACCGCTTCCACGAGTTCTTCCCGCAGACCCAGGAGTGGTTCCACACCGCGTCCTACGGCCATCTCGACTACCGCGCCGAGACCCCCATACCGACCTGGCTGCGGATGCCGAAGGCGTTCGAGGACTACGGCATAGAACGCGGCGCCCCCTTCGACCCGGGCTACCGCCAACTGGTCCAGGACATCGTGTCCGCCGCCGACCCGACCGTGGACTTCCACAACTACGACCTTCTGAACGTGCTGGTCAGCCCCGACGCCGGCCCCTCCGCCCTGGACACCGTGCTGTCCGTGACCTTCGCCGGCAACGGCGAGGCCCCCGTGGCCGACGGCGTACCGATAGCCAACGCGTCCTTCGTCTACTCCCGCCAGGACGACGGCTCCGGCTCCTACGCCCGCACCGGCTACCGCGTACTCCCCCACGAGAACGGCCACGTCTTCGGCCTGCCCGACCTCTACACCCAGGACGGCGGCGGCGCGGTCGGCCACTGGGACATCATGAGCGAGGACTGGGGCGCCAACAACGACCTGCTCGGCTGGCACAAGTGGAAGCTCGGCTGGCTGGACGTCGACCAGGTCAGCTGCGCGGCCACCCCGGGCACCAAGGAGTTCACGCTGAGCCCGATGTCCCGGCCCGGCGGCCACAAACTCATCTTCGTCCCGCTCACCGCGCACACCGGCTACGCCCTCGAACTGCGCACCCCCGGCGGCAACGACGAGGCCGTGTGCCATCCCGGCATCCTCATCTACAAGGTCGACGCGAGCATCGACACGGGCCGCGGCCCCATCACGGTGTACGACGCCCACCGCGACAGCGGCGGCTGCACCCGCAGCCCCAACGTCCACGCCGAACTCTCCGACGCCCCCTTCGGCCCGGGCGAAACCTTCAAGGACCCCCGCCGAAAGATCACCGTCGAGGTGACGACCGAGGAGCCCAACGGGGACTACAAGGTACGGGTGGATCGGGGGTGACGGGGGTGGTGGGGCGGATGACCGTGGGCGGCGGGTGCCGCTGAGCATGGCGGGTACGCGTACGGCAGCCGCGGTATCCCGCATCTGGCATCCGGCTTCCCGCTCCCTGTTTCCCACCGGGCCCCATGCCGGGGCGGCGGACGAGGTCGACCCTCGTCCGCCGCCCGGGCGCCCGTTCCGAGACGCTGATCACCAGATGAGGGCGGCGTCCATCGACTGCTGCCAGTAGGTGACCTTGAGCGAGTCGTCGACGTAGACGCCCTTCGCGGGCAGGGCCGGGTGCGCGCCCGCGCCGACGCTCTCGTTGCCGGAGCGGCCGTGGAAGTACACGGTCAGCGAGTTCTCGGTGCGGCCGTCGGAACCGCTGCCGTCGGCGGCGGACAGGTTGACGGAGGCGTAGCCGGACTGACCCGGATCGAGCGTGACGACGGCCTGCGGCTTGGACTCCTCGATGACCGGCGGCACCGCCTGGGCCTCACCGAAGCGCACGGCCGGGTAGGTGTACAGGAAGCAGGGCTTGCCGCCGGTGTTGGTGACGGTGAGCAGCATGTGGTTCACGGGCCGGTTGACCGGGGCCGCGACGGTCTTGGTGTTCGAGCCCTCGCAGGTGACCGGCCGGCCGGCGGAGGCCGGATCCTTCGCGGTGCCACTGTTGCCGGCCGGCTTCGAGCCACCGGCACCACCCGCGGCGGCCTGCTGCCCGCCGGAGGCGGCGTCGTCGGCAGGCGCGTCGGTCTTGGCGGCGCCGGGCTTGGAGGCATCTGTCTTGGAGGCGCCGGCGGAGGAAGAAGCGGTGGCGGAGGCGTCGGCCGAGGCGCCCTCGTCATGGACGCCCGTACCGTCGTTGCACGCGGTCAGGGAGAGCGCGGCGAGTACGACGGTGGCGGCGGCGCCGACGAGACGGGTACGGGAGTTACGGATACCGGACATGATGCGGTTCCCCTTCGCTGTTCGGCTGGGTGGTGCTCGGATGACTGGAGCCTGCGGTGAGATCCGTCCCAGCCGCCACGCACGACGGCCAGTTAGGAACGCTGGAACGCCAAAACACCCCCTGACCAGGGAAAACCCACTCCCCCTGGAACGCCCGAACGGGACACGGTGGAACGGAGAACCCGTTCCCAGGGGCGAGCCGGGCCCCCTGGCCAGCGCCACCTCTGCCGTGACGATGCACCGGTTGAGGCCCGCCGCAGGACAGGGAGTGCGTGCTGTGAGGGTGGATGTCTGCGGACGGCAGGAGCTTGCGGTCCGCCGGGACGAGGACCACGGTCAGTTCATGGATCGGGTAGCGAAGAGGTCGACGTCGCCGATGATCAGGTGCCGTACCCCATGACCTGCTCGGCACATCGCCGTGCAGGCAAAGGCGGTGACGAGGTCGCCGCAGTGGACGAAGGTGGACGAAGGTGGACGAAGAAAAGGCCCAGCGCGCTCCGCACACGCACCCGCCGAGGCGGATGCCCGCCGGGATGGACACCGCCCACTGCGCCGCAAGCTCGGTCATGCCGAATCACAGGACGCCGGCGTTCGCCGGGCATCAACATCCGTCTAGACCCGAACCCCAACCGATAGCCCGTAGCCGTATCAGGCTGGCGAGGCGCGGCAGCAGCGCAACGCACACCAAGCGACGACGCGTCCGACTCGACGCCCACCCGTAGTCGGCCGTCGCTCCGACCTCCGCAAGTCGCCTACCGCCACCAGGCCACCCGCTACACTGACTGCGGTGGCGCAGTCCTCACCGACCGCATCACCACAGCTCTGCCGGGATCCCAACTGAGCAAGACCCACCCACCTCAGCCCGTTTCCCGACAGACCCCCGCCTTCGTAGCTCAGGGGATAGAGCACCGCTCTCCTAAAGCGGGTGTCGCAGGTTCGAATCCTGCCGGGGGCACAACGCATTACCGCTCTGACCTGAGGTTTCTCCCCCAGGGAGGGGTTCTACTCGGCCTCGGACTCGTCGTCCGGGGCCGTTTGCGTGAGCGGTGCGTGAGCGGACGGGGTGCCAGACCCCGATATTGCTCCGGACGGATCAGCACCGTTCGGCACGTTCGCCTCCGCCGCCGCGACCTCGGCCTGGGCTTCCGGAGCGTCATTCTTGGAGGCGGCGCGGGCGCGCGGTACGAGCCTGGCTGCGGCCTCGGCGATGGCGAGGTCGGCCTCGGGCAGCAGGCTCGTGTACGTGTCGGCCGTGATGGTGATCGAGGAGTGGCCGAGCATCTCCTGGATGTCCTTCAGGTCGGCCCCGGCTGCGTGGGCGAGGGTCGCGGCACCGTGGCGAAGGTCGTGGAGCCGGACCGGTGGGAGGTCAATCTCCTCGTACAGCTCGATGAAGCGCCGGGTGACGTTGGCGGGGTGGAGCATCTCGCCGTTCTCCTTGGCGAAGACGCGGCCGGTCTCTACCCAGGCGCTGTCCCACTCGTCGCGGTCCTTGTCCTGCTGGGCACGGTGCCGTTTGAGGGCCTGGACCGTGTCGGAGTCGAGCGCGATGGTGCGCGCGCCCGCGTCGGTCTTGGGATCGTCCTCATACACCTCCCAACCGTCCACGACGAGTTGCTTGGCAACGGTGATGAGACCGGCATCGAGATTGGTGTCGGTCCACTTCTGCCCGCATGCCTCGCCGCGCCGCAGCCCGCGGAAGGCGATCAGGTGGAACAGCGCATACAGGCGGTCCTCCGCGACGTGGTCGAGGAAGAGGCCGGTGTGCTCCGGCGTCCAGACCATCACGGGGGAGGGCTTCTCGCCGGTGCGCTTCCAGTGGAGGATACGCTCGTTCGTCCACACCAGTGCCTTGGGCCGTTTGCCAGCCTCCAGCTCGACGTGGGCGGCTGGGTTGAAGGTGATGAGCTGCTGAGCGATCGCAGCGTTCAGCGCGGCCCGCAGCGTGGAGCGGACGCGCTGGCGCGTGGCCGGACCGACGATGCGGCGATAAGGCTCCATTTCTGCGATGGCCGCCTTCATCGCCTTGCGGCGGGCGCGGTGCTCTCGCCCCTTCCAGGGAATCTGGGCGAGGTCCTCGAACGCCTTGCGCCGTGCGGCGTTGCCCTCGGCGATCTCGACGTTGGCCTCGGCTATGGCCTCGAACATCTCCGACAGGTGGGTTACCCGGAGACGGTCGAGCCGCAGACGCCCGATCCGCGGCTTGAGGTGCACCCGGATGTTGCTCTCGTCGCGGCTGATGGCACTCTGCCGCCCCTTCTTGCCCGCCAGCCACATGTCCAGCCAATCACCGACGGTAAGACGGCTCGTCAGGTCCAGGCCGTGACTGAGGCGCCTGCGGGTCGCCTCGATGTCCGGCAGCGGCGCCTTCTCCTCGGCCACCTTTTCCAGCAGCTCCGCGATCTGCGCCAGGCTCTCGGCGTCGTCGGCGTCGGCGAGGCCGAGCAGGGCACGGACGTGGTCGAGGTCCGCCTGGGCGGCCTTGAGGCTGTCGTAGCCGGCGCGGCTGAAGGAGCGGCGGGTGCCGTCTTCGCGGGGCGGGAGTTCTTGGCGTATGGAGTACGAGCCGTGCTTGCGGCTGGAGAGCTTGGGGCAGTTCTTGCCGAGCGGTTTGCCGGTGTGGGGGTCGCGGCAGTAGCAGCGGCGGTGGGTGGAACCCTTCAAAGGTCAGTCTCCTCAGTCGTGTTGAGGGCGGTTTCGGGCGGGTCGACGTCAGCGAGTTCCGGCGGCAGGTGCGGTGGTGTGCCGCCGTCTTCGCGGATGAAGGCGCGGGCGCTGCGGAGGCGGTACTTGGCTTCCAGCGCCCTTTCGGCGTAGTCGGCTTGAGCGAGTACGGCTTCCTCGCGTTCGGCCTGGTTGGGTGCCGTCTCGGCCTTCCAGCGCTCGTGCTTCTCGCCCTTCAGAGCGGCCAGGGCGGCGCGCTGGTGGCGGGCGTGGGCGCGGAAGGAGCGGAGCATGTCGTCTTCCATGCCGAAGTCCTCTCTGTCGCCGGTGAACCAGTGCATGGCGTCCCAGGTCGGTTCGGAATCGTGCAGTGGAAGGCGCTGGACTCGGTCGACGTAGCCGACGGGGTAGAGCAGGCAGATCGGGTAGGTGCGCAGGGCTTCGGCGAGGACGAGGACGTCGACTAGGGGCAGGTTGGCGCGGCGGCCGGATTCCATGTTGGCGATCACGTTGCGCGGGATCGGGTGGCCGATCTCCTCGCAGCGATCGGCCAGGTCCTGGGCGCTCATGCGCAGCTCCTTCCTTCGTCTGCGGACCTCGGCGGCCACGGTGGCCGTCACCTGATCCCCCCACTCCGGGACGTTGTCCTCGTCATCTCCAGGATCAAAACCGCGATGTGTCATGGAGACACATTAGCTCGCTCATGATGGTTGGTGATCGCCTGGAGCCGGACGTGATGCCACGTTCGCCGAGGGCTCACTCATGAACGGAGCGCTGGATGCGCGACATCGAGACCGCAGGGCGGCCCCGGGGCATGACGCGAGAAGAGCTGCTGGCCCTGCCCGCTGCCGTTGACCTGGACACCGGCAATCGAGCGCTGAGCCTGGGGCGGAGCAAGGGCTACGAACTGGCCAAGCGCGGCCAGTACCCGTGCAAGGTCCTGCGGCTGGGCAAGGCATACCGCGTCGTGACCGCCGACCTGTTGGACCTGCTCGGTCTGGCCGCATGACCACCCGCGCCCATAGCAGACGCTTCTGCGCTGAGCTGACACAGAAACGCTGGACTGTCGCCGGGGGTGGACGTACTGTCCCTGTTCCCTCGCCCCGGCCAAGGAAGCGAGAAAGCCCCCGGCGGGCCAACGCCGGAGGCTCAGCACACTCCACTGCCCGCATTCCAACGAACGACCTGCGTGACCCGGGCCGTCATGCCCGACGTCACCGGATAAGGAGCTGCCCTGTGCAACCTACGACACCCGAGCCCCATTCCGCACCCGCCAAAGCGGTATGGCCGACGGTCGCCGTGCCCGGCCGACCCGGCCCCGCGCCCGAAGCCGCACCGGCGGCCGACGACAGCCCGCAAAAGACGGCTCCGACGGATCAGCCCACCGAGGAGGCGGTGTCGGACCCGGAGCCGACGCACGGCTCCAAGCTGCTGAACGAACTGCGTGCCCAGGTAGCCCAGTTCGTGATCCTGCCATCCCAGCAGGCGCTGGACGCGGTCACACTGTGGGTGGCGGCGACGCACCTGCAGCCCGCGTGGCAGCACGCCCCGCGCCTGGCGGTGGTCGGTCCGGCGAAACGGTGCGGCAAGTCACGGCTGCTGGACGTGCTGACCGAGACGGTCCACGAGCCGATGCTCACCATCAACACCACGCCCGCAGCCATTTTCCGCTCCATCACCGACGAACCGCCCACCCTGCTGGTGGACGAGGCGGACACCATCTTCGGCACCCCGAAGATGGCGGAGAAGAACGAGGAGATGCGCGGCCTGCTCAACGCCGGCCACCAGCGCAACCGGTACGTCACCCGCGTCGTCGGCAACGACCACACGCCGCACAAGTTCGCCACCTTCGCCATGGCCGCTCTGGCCGGGATCGGCGACCTGCCCGACACGATCATGGACCGGTCGGTGGTCATCCGCATGCGCCGCCGGGCCGAGGGCGAGAGCGTCAAGCCCTTCCGTTCCCGCCGCGACACCCCAGCCCTCCATGACCTGCGCGACCGCATCGCCGCGTGGACACGGCCGCTGCTCGACGAGGCCGCCGACCTGGAGCCAGCCATGCCGGTGGAGGACCGCGCCGCCGACACCTGGGAGCCCCTGGTGATCGTCGCCGACCTCGCCGCCGGGCCCTGGCCCCGCCTCGCCCGCGCGGCGTGCGCGCAGATGGTCACGGCCGAAGCGGCAGCCGAGGAGGACCACCCCAGCTCAGCGCGGATCCTGGCCGACATCCGCCGGGTCTTCGTCGCCCAGCGCGAGGTCGACAGCCTCTCCACCGACGAGCTCCTGCACCACCTGCGCCAGGACCTGGAAGGCCCATGGGCGGAGTGGGGTCGCAACGGACTGAGCCCGCGTGACCTCGGCTCGCTGCTGCGCGACTTCGACGTCAGGCCCGGCAACGTCCGCCTCGCCGACGGCACCCAGCGCAAGGGCTACACACGCAACAAGTTCCTCGACGCATGGCGCCGCTACTGCCCGACCGTCCACCCGGCCGACACCGGCCCCGCCCACAGCGAGGGCTGACACCCCGTCCCATCCCGGTTGCCGTCCTTGCCGTCCCTGCCGTAATCCCGCAGGCCAAACGGCATGCCCGCAAGACGGCAACCGGGGCCAAGACGGCAACACGATCACGACCACCGGGCTGCCCACAGCGACGCCGCCCACATCCGTCTCGTGCCGTCCTACGCGTCCACGCCGTATCACCGCAGGTCACGGCGCACGCGGGCGGGACGGAAGACGGGATCCGATCCGTCCACGGGCACCGAGCCGCATCCCTCACCGCCTTGCGGCCCACCAAGACGCGACGGCATCGCCAAGACGGAACGTCGACCCCTATGCCGTACCGGCCCTGACCTGCTCTTGCAACGGCCAAGACGGCAAAGACGGACCACGCCACCACCACAGGAGTAACTCCCTTGACCACCCCCACCCACCGCACCACCCCCCACCGGGTGCCCGGCGCGGACCGCGCCACGATCCTCGCCGTCGGCGCCACAAGCTGCGCGTTGTCCTACAACGCGCTCGGGAGCGACAAGTGATGACCAAGCACGCTGCCGAGCGGTACACACTCGTCACCGCGGGCACCGTCATCATTGCCCTCACCGCCGGCGGATTCTGGCTCTCCTACGCGCACCTCGCCCAGGTCGCCGGGCAGCACGGGCTCGGGCGCTACCCGGTCCGCCAGTGGGCCTGGCCCGCGACCCTGGACGCGTTCATCATCGCGGGCGAGCTACTGATGCTCCGCGCGGGCCTGCGCCAGGCCACCGACGGGTGGGCCATCGCCCTCACAGCCACTGGATCGGTCGGCTCCATCGCGCTCAATGTGGCCGGGGTGAGCGGCACGGGAAACCCCGGCACCGTACCCCTGCTCGACTACGTGGTCGCCGCGGTTCCCCCGACCTGCGTTCCGCGCAATTCGGGGGTTCTGGAGTCCCTACCGGGCTGAAGGTGCAGGTCAGTGAGCTGGAGGCTGGTGACGCGGGCAGATTCACCT